>JAOXRV010000030.1 GCA_025800435.1 Cellvibrionaceae bacterium
ATCAGCTGGGCATCGCTTAGGCTATCATCGGCCAGGCCCTGCTCTTTGTAGGCATCTTCGCCTTTGCGCAGTAATTGGCGCGCGCCTATACCCAATTTGGCTAGAATTGCGCCCAACTCGGCAGTACTGGGCGTGTTTTCCAGATAGAGTACAATCTCAGGCTGGATACCCTTTTCTTCCAAAATAGCCAGAGTTTGGCGAGATTTAGAGCAGCGGGGGTTGTGGTAAATGGTGAACATGGACTACCTTTCGTGTATTTCGTTTTGGGCCTATTGTACCCCAAGCCGTTTGAGAATATAGAGACCTATTGTTAGAGAGCCACTATGCCTTCACGCGACAGAGCCAAACAATTTTTAGCCCAGGTGCTTTACCACTACCGGGATAAGCAGTGCCAAAAAAGCGCCGCTGCACTCACTTATATGACGCTGTTTGCAATAGTGCCAATGATGACGGTCACTTACGCCATGTTCTCGGTGATTCCGGCTTTTAGTGGTCTTTCCGAGCAGTTGCAATCACTGATCTTTGATAACTTTGTGCCCGCCACCGGGCGCGAGGTGCAAGCTTACCTCAACGGCTTTTCCGACCAGGCCCGCAGCCTTACCTCGGTGGGGGTGGCGATGCTGGTGGTAACCGCCTATTTAATGCTCAAAAATATAGAGACCAACTTTAACAATATTTGGGGCGTGCGCGAGGCGCGCAAGGGCCTGCCCAACTTTTTATTGTACTGGGCTGTACTGAGCCTGGGGCCGATGCTGCTGGGCCTGGCGCTGGCGGTCAGTACCTATTTACTGTCGCTAAAGCTGTTCATGGAACAGGGCGATGGCCTGGCAATACTGACCCAGCTGCTTAAAGTGCTGCCGTTTTGCTTAAGTGCCGCCGCCTTTACCCTGCTGTTTGCCGCGGTGCCCAATTGCCGGGTGAATATTAAGCACGCCGCTATTGGTGGCGCAGTGACCGCGCTGGTGTTTGAGATCATTAAAAAAATGTTTGGCCTGGTGGTGGGCTGGACCTCACTAGAGGTGATCTACGGCGCGTTTGCAGTGGTGCCGCTGTTTTTAATTTGGATTTATGTCACCTGGGTGCTGGTACTGGCCGGCGCGGTACTGGTGCGGGTGATGGCCAACTTTGGCCAGGGGGCCGATGGCCAGCACTACCCGAATCTGGTGGCGGCGCTGTTGGTGTTGTGGGCATTTCATCAACGCTGGGCTAAGGGCGAACGCCTCAGCGACCATCAGGCCGCCGCGGTAGGGGTGGATGGCGGCCAGTGGGAGCAGCTGCGCGAGGCCTTAATCAAGCACAATATTATTGCCGTAACCAACCAGGGCGACTATGTGCTCAGCCACGATCTCAAGCGCCTGCGCCTGCGCCAGCTGGCCGAGTTGGTGGGCTTGCCCAGCCACCTGCCGGGCGAATCGCGCTATTTGCAATCTTTACCCTGGTTTCCAACCGTGGCCGCACGCATGCTGTCGATCGATCAAAAGATCGAGTTGGAATACGATATCAGCCTGTTGGATGTGTTTGATTCCATACCCGAGCCTGAGATTGAAGACGACCAGCTTATCTCCGATGAGGGCGTTTTCCCGCTGATGGCGGAAGAAAAGCCCGCGTCTGGGGCCAAAGGCTAATGCGCTTTGGGCTATTACTGGCTATTTACCTGCTGTTCGGCTGTGGGCCAAGCCAGCAAGCCGAGCTGCACAGCGGCAAGCGCGTAGATTTAAAGTCCCTGGCCGGCCAAGTATTAGTGATTAACTACTGGGCCGAGTGGTGTGGCCCCTGTAAAGAAGAAATTCCCGAGCTTAATCAGCTCGATAAGCACCCGCGGGTTAGCGTATTGGGGGTAGATTTTGATGGCCACCAGGGGGCCCAGTTACAGCAGCTGGTGCAACAAATGGGAATCGGCTTCGGAGTGATCGCCAAGCCGGCAGAACTTGAGCGAATTCATCCGCGCCTGCCGCAACAACCGCCCACACTGCCCACCACCTATCTGTTGGATTTGCGCCGCCAGCCGGCCACCCTAGGTGCACCACTGCAAGGCCCCCAGACTGAGCTTGAGCTGCTCGGTTTGATTAATGCCGCCGGCCAAAATTGAAACACTCGCTCAGCTATTCGTCTTAGCCCAATAAGCATACATTTAATCGCAAGCGGCCCGCTGCTGGTTTGGCGAGTTGCTATGCTGCGCAATTTCCATTCGCCCATTAACGAGGAACGTATTATGGATAACAAGGCGCTTAAACGCGGCTTAAAAATCTTGCTGTTGGGGGCCTTGGCGGCCGCTGTCAGCCTGCCAAGCTTGGCCGCCAAGGCCGAGCAAGACCAGGGTCCACTGGCCAGCGATACCTTCGCCGGCCTTAAGCTGCGCAATATTGGTCCGGGCTTTATGTCTGGCCGCATTGCCGATATCGCCATCGACCCCAAAGACACCAGCACTTGGTATGTGGGGGTGGGTTCCGGTGGGGTGTGGAAAACCGTCAATGCCGGGGTTAGCTGGCAGCCTCTGTTCGATAAGCAAGCGGTCTATTCCATCGGTGCGGTGGCGCTTGACCCCAGCAACAGCAATACCGTGTGGGTCGGCAGCGGCGAAAACGTCGGCGGCCGCCATATCAGCTTTGGCGATGGGGTTTACCTCAGCCACGATGGTGGTGCCAGCTGGAAAAATATGGGCCTAAAAGACAGCGGCCATATCTCCGAAATTATTGTTCACCCCAGTGATTCCAACACGGTTTGGGTAGCGGCCCAGGGCCCGCTATGGACCAAGGGCGGCCAGCGTGGCCTGTACAAAACCAGCGACGGCGGCAAAAACTGGAAGCGTGTATTGGGCGATGATCAATGGGTCGGTGTCACCGATATGGTGATCGACCCGCGCGACCCTAAAGTCTTGTACGCCGCCACCTGGCAGCGCCACCGCACCGTGGCCGCCTACTATGGCAGCGGCCCCGGCAGCGGTTTGCATAAATCCACCGACGGTGGCGAGACCTGGCAGCCATTAAAGCAGGGCCTGCCCGAGGCTGAGATGGGTAAAATTGGCCTGGCTATTTCACCCATCGACCCCGATGTGGTTTACGCCGCAATTGAGCTAAAGCGTCGCACCGGTGCGGTGTATCGCTCGGCCGACCGCGGTGCCTCCTGGGTGAAAGGTGCCGAAGCCGTAGCAGGCGGTACCGGCCCCCACTATTACCAAGAGCTGTACGCCAGCCCCCACTATTTTGACCATATCTATCTGGCCGGGGTGCGGCTGCAGGAATCCAAAGACGGTGGCAGCAGCTTTGTCACCATGAAAGAGGAGCACAAGCACAGCGATAACCACGCCATGGAGTTTATCGCCGGCGATAAAAACTACATGATGGTGGGCTCGGATGGCGGCCTGTATGAGAGTTTTGATCGCGGCAAACAGTGGCGCTACCACAGCAATCTGCCCATTACCCAGTACTACAAAGTGGCGCTGGATGATGCCGCGCCATTTTACAATGTTTACGGCGGCACCCAGGACAATAATACCCAGGGCGGCCCCTCGCGCACCGACAGTATGCACGGCATTTTAAATTCCGATTGGGAGGTGATTCTATTTGGCGATGGCCACCAACCGGCGACAGAACCAGGCAACCCGGATATTGTCTACGCCGAGTGGCAGCAGGGTAATTTAACCCGCTACGATCGCACCACCGGCGAGATGGTGTATATCCAGCCACAGCCGGGCAAGGGTGAAGCCCCCGAGCGCTATAACTGGGATGCGCCCATTTTAGTCAGCCCGCACAAACCCACCCGGCTTTACTTTGCCTCCCAACGGGTGTGGAAGTCTGACGATCGCGGTGATAACTGGACCCCGATCTCCGGCGATTTGACCAAAAACCTGGAGCGGATTAAACAGCCGATTATGGATGGTAAGCCCGGTTGGGACGGCAGCTGGGATATTTTTGCTATGTCTCAGTATAGCTCTATTACCTCGTTGGCAGAGTCACCCGTACAAGAGGGGTTGATCTACGCCGGCACCGACGACGGCCTGATCCAAGTCACCGCTAACGGCGGCCAGAGCTGGACAAAAATCAGCGTCGGCAAGCTACCCGGCGTGCCCGACACTGCTTTTGTTAACGATATCAAGGCGGATCTATTCGATGCGGATACGGTGTACATCGCCCTGGACAACCACAAATATGGCGACTTTAAACCCTATTTACTAAAGAGCAGCAATCGCGGTAAATCTTGGAAGTCTATCGCCGCTGACCTGCCCGATAAGCACTTGGTTTGGCGTGTGGTGCAAGACCATATAGACCCCAAACTGTTGTTTGCCGGCACTGAGTTTGGCCTGTTCTTTAGCCCCAATGGCGGTGCCAAATGGGTGCAGCTAAAGGGCAATGTGCCCACCATTTCTTTCCGCGATTTGGCGATTCAGCGACGCGAAAACGATTTGGTTGGCGCCAGCTTTGGCCGTGGCTTTTTTGTGCTGGACGACTACAGTGCCCTGCGTAATTTAAGTGAGTCCAAGCTAGAGCAGGAGGCGCTGTTGTTCCCCACCCGCGATGCGCTGTGGTATATCGAGCGCATGCCCCTGGGCGTTGGTGCCATGGGTAGCCAGGGTGAAAACACCTACCGCGCCCCCAACCCCGAGTTTGGCGCCACTTTTACCTATTACCTAAAAGATGGTCTAAAAACCTTGGAGGCCATGCGCCAGGAAAAAGAAAAACCCTTAAAAGAAGCCAATAAACCCATACCGCTGCCAAGCTGGCAAGCGCTGCAAGCCGAAGCGCGCCAACAGGCCCCCAGCCTGTGGTTTACCGTGCGCGACGAACAGGGCCAGGTGGTGCGCAAGCTCAAAGGCGAAGCCAAGCCCGGTGTGCAGCGGGTAAGCTGGAACCTGCGCTGGCCTGCCAGCCAAGCCATCGGTTTACAGGGCGATTATTTTGAACCAGAAATTGTCGGCCCACTGGTTGCCCCGGGTAACTACACGGTGAGCATGAGCAAAGAAGTGGACGGCCGCATTACCGAGCTGCAAGGGCCGCAGCCGTTTAAAGTGGTGCAGATGCACAAGCGCGGCGCCTTAAAGGCCATCGACGCTAAAAAAGTGGCGGCTTTTTGGAAGCAGCTGGCCGATGCCCAGCGTTTATCGACTGCCACGGGCTTTGCCCTGGCCGATGCGGTCAAGCGCCTGGATTTGTTAGAGCAATCTCTGGATCGCACCGCCATCGAGCTGGGTCAACACGATGTTAAATTTGCCAAGCTGCGCGGCCAATTGCTGGCCTTAGATACCCGCTTAAACGGCAACCCCGCCAAAAACCAAGTGGGCGCCTGGAACGATAAGGCGAGTGTGTGGGACCGCTTGGGTCACGCCCAAATTGGCACCTTCCGCTCTACCTACGGGCCCACCCCGGCGATTCAAAACAGTTTGGATATTGCCAGTGAAGAGCTGCGCGAATTGCGTCTTGAGTTTAATCAGCTAATCACCGAGGCGATTCCAGCCTTCGAGCGAGAGCTGCAAGCACTGGGTGCCCCCTGGGTGCCGGGGCAGCCGCTGCCCGAGCTGTAAGGCTTTGTCGACAAAAAATTAAGGGCTCTGCGGAGCCCTTTTTTATTGGCTTATTTAT
>JAOXRV010000049.1 GCA_025800435.1 Cellvibrionaceae bacterium
CGTCTCAAAAATAGCCCGGTTAACTTGTGTCGAAGCAAACAAGTTTTCGCCTATATTCGCAACACCTTGGTGCACTTACGCTACACTTACTCAGGCAAGCACAGAGGCCCAATGGTTGGTTTTGGCCGCAACACCAAGTACACGGAGGACAAAGGAGTTGACCAGGAACATAAGGCGCTGTCTATTATTGCTACTGGCCCATGGCTTACTGGCCCCGAACATTGCGCTGGGCCTTAGCGACCCCGCGTCGGGGCTTGAGTATACCATCGAAGCTCTTGACAACAGTATTATTGTCAATGGTTGCACCGACCCCAGCTGCCCAGACAAAAGCCTAACTATACCCAATATTATCGATAGCCGAACCGTTAAGCGCATTAGCAATGCCGCGTTTCGCAATAAGGGGCTTACCTCGGTTGATTTGCCCAACACCCTGGAGCATATTGAACCGGGTGCTTTTGAGCTCAATAGCATGACTGTGTTGGTGTTACCCAACTCAGTGTCAGAAATTGAAGACAATGCTTTTGCCAGCAATCAATTGAGCAGCCTCACTTTATCGAGCAGCCTTAACCAAATTGGCCGGGCGGTGTTTTCTAACAACCTGCTTACCGATGTAACCATTCCCAGCTCACTTACCCAGATTACCGAGTTTGCGTTTTTTAACAATCAAATTAGTACGCTAAATCTGCACAGCAGCGTCAGCGATATTGGCCCCAGCGCGTTTGACGAAAACCAATTGACCAGTGTCAGCCTACCCGATAGCCTGAGCGCACTTGGGCGGGCCGCTTTTGCCAATAACCAACTCACCACGGTTAGCATCCCGCCCTTGTTAACAGCGCTTGAAGATTTTGTATTTTTTAGAAACGACATCAGCAGCCTGTCGATACCGCCGCAACTAGAAGAGATAGGCGCCAGCACCTTTGATGAAAACGAATTAACCAGCATCGTCATCCCCGACACGGTCACCACCGTAAAACGCGCCGCCTTTGCCAATAATAATATTAGCAGCATCAGCTTTTCTGCCAGCATCAGTCGCATCGAAGATTATACTTTTTACCGCAACCAACTGACGAGCTTAGCGCTGCCCAGCTTTATCACTGAAGTGGGCGAGTTTGCCTTCGCCGATAACGAGATCGAGCAATTGAGCATGGGCCAGGCCACCAGCAGTGTCGGCGCCAGCGCCTTTGCCGAAAACAATTTAACCCAGCTGATTCTGCCCAATGGTTTACAGAGTATCGGGAACGAGTCATTTAAAAACAATGCCCTGACACGGATACTGCTGCCGGGCTCGATCGACAGCATGGGCAACCAAGCTTTTTCCATCAATCTTTTAAGCCGCATCATATTTCAAGGCCCGCGGCCAACCACGCTTGGCAACGATTTATTCATCGACAACGATCCCGCCATTAGCGGCGTGGCGATCGAATTTTGTAGCGGCCAAAGCGGCTGGCCCGGCGCTGACCTCAGTATCGGCCCAGAATCAATCACACCGACCGCCAGCAGCGACTGTGATGGCGATGGCGAAGACGACGCCAGCGACCCTTTTCCACTGGCCACTACTCGCTTTAGCAATACCGCCGCGCAAATTACCGCCAGCATTAGTAGCGCCAACAGTGCCAGCAGCTGCAGTATTATCGATATTCAAACCGCTCCGCTGCGGGTGCTTCCCGAAATCAGTATAGTCGCTGGTGCCGAGGAGATTTTTATCAACCTACTCAATTGCAGCGCCGCCGACAACCTGACCGTAGAGTTGGAGTTTGCCAACCCGGTGCGCAGCATCGCCCAGCTGCGCCGACTCGAAGGCGGCGAATGGGTGGCGGTGGAAACGGCTACTATCAGCAACGGCCGAATAAGCTTCAGCCTCAGCGATGACCCCAGCAGCGATACCACCGCCGGCATCCGTATCGGGCCCTTTGCCATGTTCGTACCGAGCACCCCAATTCCCACGCTTGGCCCCTGGGCCGGCGCGCTGCTGCTACTATTGCTGGGCCTTGGCGCCCGGCGCAGGCGTTGGCGCTAGGGCACCTCTCGGCCCCGCCCTTGCGGCATTTTGTCGCGCCCCTGCCGTCGGAAGCTTTATTTATATCAAGGTTTTTGAATATAACCCGATCTAAGATAGCAGATACACCAATTATGGGGAGTTTGCTATGCGCTCTTGTGTTTCCCTTGCCATTGCCGGTGCCGGCGGCAGTGGCGTGGTTTCGGCCGGGCAGTTTTTACTGAAAACCGCCGGCCAGCTCGGTTATTACGGCCTGGCCCAGCGCTCTTTTGGGCCGCAGATCCGCGGCGGCGAATCGGTCTCGCTGCTGCGCCTGGGGACTGCGCCAATCAGCTGCCAGGATGACAGCTACCATGTGGTAGCACTGCTGGATGTGGACAAGGTCTTGCGCTTTAAAGATGAGATGCCGCTGAGCAAAGATTCGCTCGTCATTCTGCCCGATACCGATATAGAGCCGCCCGCGTTTGTGCGCCAGGTAGGCTGTCGGGTGCTGGCCCTGCCGCTCAACTCGCTGGCCAAAGAAATCGACGAAGGTCAGGCCAATATGGTGATTACCGGGGTCTTAGCCCAGGCCTTGGAGCTACCCCTTGAGCGCCTTGAGCAAGTGGTGGCCGACCAACTGGCGCATAAGGGCGAGGCGGTGGTCGGCGCGGCCTTGAGCTGTATCGAAGCTGGTATCGCCCTGGCTGAAGCACACGGTATTCAGTTGCAGCTGGCCCCCGCACCGCGCGAAGCGGATCGCCACTGGATCAGTAATGGCAATGACCTGGCCGGCTTCGGTGCGCTCAATACGGGTATTCGCTTTGTTGCCGCCTACCCCATTACCCCGGCTTCGGGGGCGCTGGAATGGCTGGCTCCCAACCTAGAGAAGGTCGGCGGCGATCTGGTCCAGGCCGAGGACGAACTGGCCTCGATCAATATGATTATCGGCAGTTCTTTTGGCGGTGTGCCCTCGATGACCGCCACCTCTGGTCCGGGCCTGGCGCTGATGACCGAATCCCTGGGCCTGGCGGTGGCCAGCGAAACCCCGGTCACCATTTTAAATGTGATGCGCGGTGGGCCCTCCACCGGCATCCCCACCAAATCCGAGCAGAGTGATTTAAACATTGCCCTGCACGGCCTGCACGGCGATGCCCCCCACATTGTGATCGCCGCCCTGTCAATCGCCGACTGCGCTTTTAGCAGCGGCTGGGGGGTGTGGCTGGCCGAGGCCACTCAGTCGGTGGCGATTGTACTGTCAGACCAGGCCATGGC
>JAOXRV010000056.1 GCA_025800435.1 Cellvibrionaceae bacterium
ACCAGGCCCATAAATTCACTCATAATATTACGGTGGTACCAGGGCGGGCGGAAGGTGTCTTCGGCCACCATCCAGCGCGGCGGGAAGATGACAAAGTCCAAATTGGCAATGCCGGGGCTGTCGGATTGGCTGGTAAGCACAGTAAAGATAGAGGGGTCGGGGTGGTCGTAGCTGACCGTATTAATCACATTAAAGCGGGCCAGCTCATATTTATAGGGGGCCGATGTGCCGACCCAGGCCACCACATCCAAGGGTGAGTGATCCAACTCGCAGCGGAATAAACTGCCGCCAAACTTGGTTACCAGTTCAAATTCGCCGTCGATATCTTCAAACGCCGCCACCGGGTATTTAAAGTCGCGGTCATTGGCGTAGCCGTTAGCCCCAACCGGGCCGCGCTCGGGCAGTTCCAGGGCAGTGCCGTAATTTTCACAGACATAACCGCGGGCGGGGCCCTCGGGCAGTTCCACGCTAAATTTCATCCCCCGGGGTATGACACAGATTTCGCCTTTGGGCACATATAAATGACCGCACTCAGTGCGCAGCAACAGCGCGCCCATCTCCGGCACAATCAACAGCTCGCCATCGGCATTGCAGAAAAAGCGCTGCTGCATGCTGCTATTGGCGCGGAAGATATGCACGCCCACCCCAATCTGGGCGGCGGCATCGCCATTGGCGGCCATGGTCACCAAACCGTCGATAAAGTCGGTCGGTTCGGTGGGCATGGGCAGCGCATCCCAGCGCATCATATTGGGTGGGGTCGTCACCTCGCCCAGGGGGGCGGTGCCCAGCAGCGGGTTTTGGGCCATGCTCTGATAGTCGCCCTGGGCTACCGAGGGTCGGATCCGGTAAAACCAAGTGCGGCGGTTATGGCTGCGCGGGGCGGTAAAGGCGGTACTGCTAAATTGTTCGGCGTATAGGCCGTAGGCCACTTTTTGAGGGCTAAAGCGGCCTTGGGGCAAGGCGCCGGGCAGGGCTTCGGTTTCATGCTCATTGCAAAAACCGCTCAGGTAACTGAGGTTTTGGTCGTTAGACATGAGTTCACTCGGGCTTATGAATTGCTATTGATTCGTGTCAATAGTTTTATATAAGAGGAATATATCGGGGCTAACCCTTGAATTCAAGGTTTTGATTGGGTTGTTTAGCTCGAATATTCCGCTCTATAGTTGTTATTGAAACTAAATATGGTATTGTTGCGGTTCTCTACACCGCCCCCAGCGGTAGCCCGATGTGATACAAACCGCACAATAATAGAAAGGTGACCCCATGGCTAAAAAACCCTTTGCCTCCTCCGCCGATCTCGGCGAGAAAACCGAAACCCTAGAAGTTCTGGCCGATGGCGTTTACGCCCTGACCGCCGAGGGCGACCCCAATGTGGGCGCTATTGAGGCGGAAGATTTTATTATCGCCTTTGAGGCCCGGGCCACGCCCAAGGCCGCCAACGATTGGCTCGAACAGCTGCGCCAGCACACCGATAAGCCGGTTAAATACCTGGTGCTGTCCCACTACCATGCGGTGCGGGTACTGGGCGCCAGCGCGTTTGAGGCGGAGTCGATTATCGCCCACGAAAAAACCAAGTTTTTAATTGAAGAGCGCGGCATGCAAGATTGGGCCAGTGAATTCGGTCGCATGCCCCGTTTATTCCGCGAGCCCGACGGCATTCCCGGCCTGACCCACCCCGACTTGGTATTTAACGACCGTATGGTTATCCCCCTAGGTGGTGATCGCGGTGATCTGGTACTTGAATACTGTGGCCGCGGCCACACCGCCGGCGATATCGTCGCCTGGCTGCCGAAACAAAAAGTTCTATTTGCCGGCGATTTAGTAGAAGCCGCTGCGGCGCTTTATACCGGCGATGCCTTCCACTTCGATTGGTCCAGCGAAACCCTGGATAAGGTTAAAGCCTATGAGGCCGAAGTACTCATTGGCGGCCGTGGCGCCGTGGCCCGTGGCCGCGATGCGGTGGATGCGGCGATTGAGCAAACCCGCGGTTTCTTAACCGGCATGATCGAAAAAGTCGGCGAAGTACACAAGCGCGGTGGCACCTTAAAAGAAGCCTTCCTCGCCACCCACGAACACCTGGCCCCCAAATTTGGTATGTGGCCCATCTTTGAGCACTGCCTGCCCTTTGATGTGCAGCGCTTATGGGATGAGTTTGATGGCAAAGACTGGCCCCGCATCTGGACCGATGAGCGGGACCAAGAAGTTTGGGATCAGCTGCAGGATTAATCGCTCCATCCTGGGGCTCAGTCTTCGGCCAAGCCCAAATTTGCTCCAAGCAAATTGGTCGGAAGCCTACGAACTACAGGCCAAGCCCCCTATAAATCTCACTCCAGTCTGCAAACGGCGAGCTGGTGCTCTTGTAGCTAAGGGCTCCAGCTATAAGACCATCTGCCAGCACAACCTTAGATCTCATCTGGCTGTAGAGT
>JAOXRV010000070.1 GCA_025800435.1 Cellvibrionaceae bacterium
AGCGCAGCCTAAATAATTTTGGAGTAGCGCGGCCCAGACTCGCTGCTGGCAATAACATCGCTGCTGTCGCTGGATTTGAGGTAGGCGTCAAACTCCATGCACACCCGGCGGATCAGTAGCCGCCCGCCGCTGCTGACGCGGAGACCTTTATGATCGAGACGATCGAGCAGTCCATCTTCAAGCAGGGGTTGTAAGCGTGTTAATACCGGGGCGAAGTAGTCGTTAAAATCGATATTGTACAGGGTTTCAATGGAGTCGTAGTCCAGCTCAAACTGGCAGATCAAGCGGTTGATAATATGCTGGCGCAGCAGGTCGTCTTGGCTCAGCTGCAGGCCTTTGGCAATTGGCAGTTTACCGGCCTCCAGATCGCGGCTATAGGCGGGAATCTGCTTGTGGTTTTGCACATAGATATTATCGATGGCGCTGATGGAAGACACCCCAAAAGCAAACATATCGCAGTCGCCATAGGTGGCATAGCCCTGAAAGTTGCGCTGTAAGCTGCCGTTGTCCTGGGCCTTACACAGCTCGTCCTCGGGTTTGGCAAAGTGATCCATGCCTATGTATACATAGCCGGCCTCGGTCAGGGTGTCGATCGCCAGGTGAAGCATATTGAGCTTGGTTTCAGCGCTGGGCAGGGCGCTGGCATCCATCTGCCGCTGGGTTTTAAACAAATGGGGCAGGTGGGCATAGTTAAACAAGGATAGGCGATCCGGGCTCAACTCGATAACCTGGGCCAGGGTGGTGGCGATGGTGTCGATGGTTTGGAAAGGCAGGCCGTAAATCAGATCCATACTGATCGACTGAAACTGTTCGGCGCGGGCGCGCTCTACCAGAGCGCCGACTTCCTCGGGGCTGTTAAAGCGGTTGACCGCGGTTTGCACCTGGGGGTCAAAGTCCTGTACCCCCATGCTCAAACGGTTAAAGCCCAGTTCTCGCAGCAAGCCAATGGTATCTGCGCCAGTGCTGCCCGGGTGCAATTCAATGGAGTATTCGCCATAGTCTACCGGTTTAAAGTGCTGCCAGGTTTTGGCCACCAAGGCTTTCATCTGCTCGTGGCTGATATAGGTGGGGGTGCCACCACCCCAGTGCAGCTGCTTAACCGGGCGCTCAGGATCGAGCAGGGCTGCAATCCGCTCAATTTCGATATGCAGGGCATCCAGATAGGGCTGGGCGCGTTTTTTGTTAGCGGTAACAATCTTATTACAGCCGCAGTAGTAACAAATGGTGTCGCAAAATGGGATATGAAAATACAGCGACAGCGGCCGTGCAGTGGCGTTGCTGCGGGCGATGGCCTGATCCAGCTGGGCGCGGCTGAAGGCCTCGTTAAATTGGGGCGCGGTGGGGTAGGAGGTGTAGCGCGGGCCAGCCAAGTCATGGCGTTTAATCAGCTCCGCATCCCAGCTTACTTTGGTCATTCGGGGGTGCCTTGGGTAGAGATCGTCGAGATGCCGGTTTTCCGGTCTAGTCAGGGGCGCTAGTGTACAGCCTCAGGGGCGGTCGGGCGCTGACCTATATCAATGCGCGTTGGTTGGAAAATATACAGCATTAGGCGACAAATGGGTAGTTTGATCGGTACATGCTCAAACTGCTTTTCTTTTGTGCATCGGCGGCTATAATGCGCCCCAAATCGCAGTACTGCACAGGCAGTAGCTTCTAGATGAGGTCAAAGTATGAGGCGCATGCAGAGTAAAATTCTACTTTTAATTCGCAACCATCGGGTTATTACCCAGGGCCGCATCGGCGGGCACCTGGGGCGCAGTGGTTTAGATCACAACGGCTATTGGTTTTAGTTACCCTAGTGTACTGAGCCAGAAGTTGCTTAGAACCGCAAAGAGGCCGAGAAGGCGAATAAGTGCCAGTCTTCCCGGTCGCGGCTGGGGTCTGGGTTTTCCAGTCGCGACAGCCAGCCGGTGCCTTTTACCTGGTGCAGCTCGGCCCCCAGCATCAGGTTTTCGCTGACATCCCAGCGCAAGCCGAGCGTCCAATCCTTGGCGTAGCGGGAGTGGTCCGGCAGCCCTGTCTGTGCGGCGAACTGCTTGCCGTCTTCATCCTTGTCGTTCCAAACCAAGTTGTCATAGCGCAGATAGGCCTCCCAGTCGCTGTTTAGGCGGCGGGTGTACTGCACAAAATAGCTGCTGCCGGTGGCCTTGCCCTGAACTTCGGGAGCGCCGGCAAGGGCTGCAAATTGGCTCACCCGGCGACGCGCAAACTCGCCGCTGAGGGTCCAGTTTTCGGCGTTGTACTCGGCAAAGGCGATGGTGGGCTTAAAAGTGAGGCCGGCGCCGAGCATAATATCCATCGCCGCCGGTTTGTAATCCAACTTGATCGAGCCGCTCACCAGGCCCATACGAATCCTATCCAGGTCGTAGTTGTAGATTAGGCGCGCCAGCCAGGAATCTCTATCCCCCTCTAGCCTGCCGGCTAGGTCGGCAAAAAACAGGGCCGGTTCTAAATCGGGGTCGCGGGTGCGAGGCTTGAGTTTAAACAGTTGCAAATCGATGCCGCTGTTAGCGAATTCTTTTTGCAAATACAGCATGCCGCCATCGGCACTTAGGGCCAGGTTGCGATTCACATCAAAGTAGATGGATTGGGGTAGCAAAATACTGGGCCGGGTATGGGCCACATCGCGGGTGTCGTTATACATGCCAAAGGGGTTTAAGATGCGCCCCAGGCGCAGCCCGGCGGTGCTGTCGTCGCCTTGCCAAAATGCGTAATCGGCAAAAAGGTAATCCGCTCGAAGTTTGCCATCGTCGGTGGCACCGGCGTCGCGTAACAAGATTTGGCCGGCCACTTTAAAGCGTGGGGTTGCTTGCCAAAGGCCGTTTAGGCCTATCTCGTAAAACTCAAAGCTACCGTCTTCAGAATCGCCAAAAAAATTATTGTGATCACTGTATAGAAAATTCTGGGTGGCAAAGCCGTGCACTTGCAGCTTGCCAAAGTCATCGGCAAGGGCGCTGCTTAGGCTGGCGATGCCCAGGACAGCGGCGCTAACAATTGATTTGATTGCTGTTTTCATCGAATTTCTAAAACCTTTACATTTTGGCCAATGTTCCGTTTGCTTATATAGCCAATGGCATTATCTGTTTCGCTAATCAGTTTCAGCATTTCTTGCTCGGAGTTGACTACCGTTGGTGCCAAGCCCGTGCCTGAGTAGACTCGCCTGTCCCAGATGCGCCGAAGGTTATAGGGGTAGGTGCGCAACACTTTTTTGGTGAATAGGATGTGCAGAGGGTTATTGTCTTTTAAAACAAATACCTGTATTTGGTTGCCGTTGCGCCAGCTGCGGGTGCGCATGCCAAAGATAGACTTTAAGCGGCTGACGTTTAGGTCAGAGGTGTCCGCCCCTAAATTGGCAATAACCGCGATATTGTTAACATCATCTTGGGCTATCGCCTGCGGGAAAAAATTAACTAACAGCGCAAGTATTAACAGCCAGGGTGGCCGCCACTTGTGCTTGAGTCGGTATAAACACATGAAGGGTATTCGCATATCCATAACTTATTGTAAGAGGGTATCCCCTTGGCGGGGGTGCTCAAACTGTGAGCCGGCGCCAGAGGATATCTCAGTTTTAATTGCTGGGCTAGGCTTGCCGATGTGATAACCCTGAGCATAATCAACCCCGAGCTTGGCGATTAGCTCAAGTGAGGCCTGGTCTTCTACAAACTCAGCAATGGTTTTTTTGCCCAGGCCCTGGGCCACATCGTTAATGGCTTTTACAAATAGGTAATCTTCCTTGCTGTTGGCCAGGTTGCGTACAAAGGCGCCATCAATCTTGACAAAGTCCACTGGAAACTCGCGCAGGTAAAACCAAGAGGAGTAGCCGATGCCAAAGTCATCAATTGAAAACTGGTAGCCGAAGCCCTTGCAGCTGCTGATGATATCGGCAGAGGTTTTAATATCTTCAACCGCCGCGGTCTCGGTCAGCTCAAAAATAAAGCGGCCGTTAAGTTCTGGGTTGTCTTTAATACACTGTTTTAGGTAGGCAATAAACTCGGTGTTGGCAAGGGATTTTGCAGAGATGTTAACCGCTATATTTAAGTCTTCGCCAGCGTGTAAAAACCTGCGTAAATCTTTGATCGCCTGGCGTACTACATATTGATCCAATTCTAAAATCAGGCCGGTTTGCTCGGCCACTGGAATAAAATCTGACGGCGGCAGTATATTGCCTTGCTCATCGAGCATTCTCACCAGCGCCTCGTGGTGAGAGATGGTATTGGCCTTGATGTTGTAAATTGGCTGGTAGTGCAGAATAAATGCCTGTTTGTCGAGCGCCTGCTGAATGCGTGCACGCCAATCCACCGTTTTTACCAACTCGCCTTTGGTGCTGGTGTCGGCAGAGAAAATTTCCCAGTTGCTGCGGCCGTTGTTACGGGCCTTGGCCTTGTACATCGCCAGGTCCACATTGGCCATTAGGTCGTCTATATCGAGGCCGTGGCGGGGGAACTCGACTATGCCAATACTGATCGAGATCTTGTGCCGCACATCATTGAGCCGAACCTCGATATCCGCGACGATATCACACAGCTTTTGGGCCATGGCTAAAATACCGTCGTCGCTGATTTCTTCGGTAATTAGGGCAAATTCATCACCGCCGAGGCGAGAGAAAACATCGATATTGCGCACGCCCATGGATAGCCGTGAGGCCACCTCACATAAAAGTGCATCACCGGCCGGGTGGCCAGAGGTGTCGTTGATCAACTTAAACTGGTCGATATCAAAGAAAAACAGGGCGCCCTCTCGCTGGTTGCGCTGGCAGCGCGCCAGTATTTGCTTAAACTCACGCTGAAAGTGGCGGCGGTTGTAGAGCTTGGTCAGGTGGTCGTGATCGGCCAGCCAAGCCAGGTTATCCTCGGCCGCTTTGCGCGCGGTCAGGTCGACCCCAACCGATAAAATCATTTTGGATTTATCTGGCAGCAGGTTGTGCTGCCACTGGATATAATGCAACTTATTGCCCAGCAGCACCTCTTGCTCATAGTGCAGCTCAAGGCGATTGCCATCGACCAAATCGAGAAAATCCTGTTGCAGGCGCTCGTTATTGTCACTTTGAAAGCAATCAAAAAAGTTAATTCCCGGGGGCTGGCGCTGGATCTGGGGTGACATGCCCAATAGACTGCTGGTCTCGTTGTTCAACAGTTGGATCTGGCCCTGTTTATCCTGGGTGAGGATGATCGCCTGGACGTTATTGATCAAGGTGTTGGCAAAGTTGCGCTGGGTGAGTAATTCGCGGCTGCGTATTTTAAGGCCCTGGGTGCGCTCTTGTACCTGCTGGTCCAGCTCAGCCAGTTTCTCCGCCAGAATGATGCTGGATTCGTGCAATTTGTGAATTTCATTACGCAGCGCCTTGGGCTTGTACTCGATCCTGGGCAGTAGCGAGAGCCGGTCGCCGCGGTTGCGGGCCAGCTCGGGAAGAATGGCAGCAACCTGGCGCAGCTGATTCATCGGCCGCCATAGAATCCACAGCAATGCCATCTCGGCGCTGATTAAAATAATTAAGGCAGCGATAATCAGGGTGCGAATGGTTGAGTTAAGGTTGTTTAGCTCGGCGCTCACGTCCTCAAGGATAACCACCGAGGCCTGGGTTTCTAGGCCTGGGCTGTCGAGCAAGATCAGCGCCGATTCGAGGCTGCGTTTATTAACATTATCGATAACCCGGCTTTGATTGAGCGCCGAAAATTCATGTTGCTGGCTCAGCTGTTGCAGGGCCTCAAACGCCTTGGGGCCACCGGTAAGGGCGACAATATGGCGTTGCCAGTTGGGCAGCAGGCGAGTTTCCACCAGCTCATTGAGGCTGCTGCTTGGTATTAAAATACCCACGTCTGCGGCGGTGGAGGTTTGAAACTCAATAACCGCATCCACTAGGGATTTAACCAGGATCATTACGCCATTTTGCTGGCTGTCAATCAATACTGGGGTGGCGACAATTTGCCAGCAGGAGTTGCGGCACATAATTCTGCTTACCGGCGACTCGGCCTGGTAGACATCATCCAGCCACTGGGGCGGCAGAAGTTTGGCTATGGCGGGCATGCCCAGCTGCAGCCAGGGCTCACGTTCGCTGCCGTATAGCAATAGGGCATCCACTTCCCATTCAAAATTTAGCAGATCCCAGTTTTGCACGGCCACCTGCTCAAGGCGTTTGCGCAAGCTCTGTTGTGGGTCGCCCTGGCTGGCTAGGCCCTGTAGGTGGCCGGCTAAGTGGAGCAGTTGGATTTGAATGGATTCAAGTGCGGTGTTAATGGAACGCTGGCGGTCTTTAAGTATCCGATCGCGCTCGTTGAGGAAGGTCTGCTCTAGGTTCTGCTGGCCAAAATAGGTGATCAAGCCTATTCCTGTGCATAGGATTACGCTAACGCTTAGCGCCACCTGCCATTTTAAACTTAGAAAGCCCCGTCGCATCGGTTGATTATCTCTTAACTGCGGCCTAAATTACTCTTTACCCTAAGAGATTGCCTAGCGCTTGGGGGAACCTGTGCAGCTGCCTTCCAGTTCGGACCCGGCCCGAGACATAAGGTGGATTTACCGCGCCCCCCATTTGTTTGCCTTAGGGTTTATCAGCAGCAACTTCCTTATTAACCAGCATCATTCTAATACAATAGTTCTGGTTAGTAACCATAATGGATACAAAATGACTCTATTTATGGGTAAAAGCCAGGGCTAAAATTGAACACCGCTCTTACCGGTAAGTAGGGGTGTCGCCAAATGCCCCCTTTTGTCCTTTTAATTGTTTAGGGTGGCGGCAAAGCTAAGCACATTCACCGTGCAGAAAAATTGATCACTGTGGTTCCAGTGCTTGATATTGCCGTTAATTTTTGTGTGCTCGGTGGGGTTGATGAGGCCTGCTTCTAGGGCTTTGTCAAGCATCGCCGGGTACTGGCTAAGCAATTGCCACAGATTGGCATCGTCAGTCTGGATCGGGTCGACAAAACACTGCTGTAAAGGCGCCCCAATCTGCTGTAATAAGGCGCGCATATTGCGGGCAGAAAAACCATTGTTGAGAAATTCTATGGCGTAAAATTCGCTTAGTTGGCGCTCATATTTGTCTAGCCCAAAGTTGACGGACATGCTGCCCCAATCGGTTTCCACAAACACCAACTTAGCCCCGGGCTTGGCAATGCGCTTGATCTCGCGCATTGCTTGAGCCGGGTGTTCAAGGTGCATAAAGAAGCGCTCGGCGCGAATGCCATCGAAGCTATTATCGGCAAAGGGCAGCTCGTACACGCTGGCGCATTGATGGTTGAGTTTTCCACCCAG
>JAOXRV010000074.1 GCA_025800435.1 Cellvibrionaceae bacterium
ACGCATTTGCTATGCTGGCCCGCTGCCGCAGCGGCGCTGGGCAAGTTCCAACTCAGCGCCAACAGCGGCTCACTG
The DNA here is from genome assembly GCA_025800435.1 of Cellvibrionaceae bacterium. Lineage (GTDB taxonomy): Bacteria > Pseudomonadota > Gammaproteobacteria > Pseudomonadales > Cellvibrionaceae > Pseudoteredinibacter. The sequence goes on from JAOXRV010000074.1 coordinate 76, forward strand.
ACGCTAACGACTGAGTTGAAATAGAGCCCCAATGAGCAAGACCAGCAACACCGCCCAGCACACCCCCATGATGCAGCAATACCTACGCATTAAAGCCGAACACCCCAATGAGCTGGTGTTTTACCGCATGGGGGATTTTTATGAGCTGTTTTACGACGATGCCAAAAAGGCGGCTCAGCTGCTGGATGTAACCTTAACCGCCCGCGGTAAATCGGGCGGCGAGCCAATTCCGATGGCGGGCATTCCGTTTCATGCGGCGGATAACTATTTGGCCAAGATTGTGCGCGCCGGTGAGTCAGTGGCCATTTGCGAGCAAATTGGCGACCCGGCCACCAGCAAGGGCCCGGTGGAGCGCAAGGTGGTGCGCATTGTCACCCCCGGCACCATCAGCGATGAGGCCCTGCTCGATGGCGGCAGCGATAATTTGCTGGTGGCGATTCACGCCGAGGCCCGGCCCGAGCAGGGTGATTTTTGCTACGGCATTGCCAGCCTGGATATTGGCGCCGGACGCTTTTGGGTATTGGAAGTTGACGGCGACGATGCGCTACAGGGTGAGCTGCAGCGCTTAAACCCGGCCGAATT
>JAOXRV010000091.1 GCA_025800435.1 Cellvibrionaceae bacterium
AGCGCAGCACCGACAGCGGCGACTCGGCAATAAAGTCATCGCTGCTACCAAATAATTCATCGAATGGCAGTTGGATACGCTCAGGTGCCACTGCGGTCGTCGGGTCTAAACGGCGCCATCCAGTGTTTTCATCCCACACCTCAACCCAGGCGTGGGCCTCGTACTGGCGCACCAGCATATACTTTTCGTACGGGTTCCATTCACCACCCTGATACCCGCCCACGAGTCGGGTAGGATGCCCGGCTAGGCGCAGTAAGTACGCTGTGCTACTGGCAAAGTGCTCACAAAAGCCCCGTTGAGTCTCAAAGAGGAATTGATCAACGCTGTTACGCCCCAAGCGACCAGGGGATAGCGTGTATTCAAACGATTGATTAAAGCGCTGATAGAGTGCATCGATCTTCTCAGTTAAGGATAGCTGCTGCTCAACCCAAGACGCGGCCAGCGCACGCGCTTGCGGATTTCCATATGGCGGCAGTCTAAGAAAACGTTCCCGGTCTTGCAGAGATAATTCTTGCGTTGCCTCACGCACAACGGAACGCCCAGAATAGGAGAAACGATCCAAAATAGGCTTACCCGCGGTCACGGTAAAATCATTTTTTAGAGTTAAAGTCCCCCTAGCCGCACGGACCGACTGGGGATAATCAAGCGCCACCAACCATGGCCGTGCTGTCGGCTCCATGATGATTTCATAGTC
>JAOXRV010000092.1 GCA_025800435.1 Cellvibrionaceae bacterium
TCGTTTATTGCTGGAAGCCTTGCGGCCAGATTGTTATGTGCCGATGGATATCAGCAAAGATTTCCTGATCGCGTCAGCTAATAAACTACTGGATGATTACCCCTGGCTTAGCATTTATGCCGGTTGTGTTGATTATTCGCAGCCGCTGGAGTTACCCAAAGCATTGGCCGAGGCGCCACATAAATTGGGCTTTTTCCCGGGCTCGAGCATGGGAAACTTTACCCCGGCGGAAGCCCAGAGTTTCCTGCGCCGGGTGCGCGGCACTTTAGGCAGTAGCGGACGATTTTTGCTGGGAGTGGATCTGGCTAAAGATGAGACGGTATTACATGCTGCTTATAACGACGCCCAGGGAGTCACTGCCGCCTTTAATAAAAATATTCTGCGTCATCTCAACCGCACTCTGCGGGCCAGCTTTAACGAAGATCTTTTTGAACATCAGGCGCTGGTAAATCGCGCCCAGTCCCGGGTGGAAATGCATCTGGTCAGCAAAATCGATCAGATGGTGCATGTTGCTGGTACCACCATTGTGCTGCGCC
>JAOXRV010000113.1 GCA_025800435.1 Cellvibrionaceae bacterium
AGGTCAACAGCGCCATCCTATACCCCCAGTAAACCACTGGGGTCAGGCCTTTGGCTTTGGGATCGGCTTTGTGGCTTTGGGGTCAGGCCTTTGGCTTTGGGGTCAGGCCTTTGGCTTTGGGGTCAGACCGGCCCCATGACCGTGAGCTAATCGATTTTTTCAATGGTGGTGGTGGCAATGGGAGATTGTACTAGGGTCTTTTTGCCATTTAAGCTGGCGTAAAATACATAGTAACCCTTCTCAGGTACCGAGGTGACTTTGCCGTTATCCACGGTATAAACCTTATCGTGGCCGGCGATATACACTCGATAGTCGCCACCTAACATGGTATCCATGGTGCGATTGGCATTGTTGATCTTGTCACAGCCACTCAGTAGCAACAGCCCCAGAGCCAGCAGGCTTAACTTATTAATCATTGTGTTTCCTCTTACAGGGTCTTTTTCGGGTTAACCGCCACATTGGCAAAGATTAAACCCGCCACCAGTGACATTAAAATTAAAAACGCCTGGCTGCCAATTTGATCTGCCGGCATCATCTGCTGGCCCGATACGGCAAAATTTAAACCGATATAGATCTTACTGCCCGGCACCAGTATTACCATCCCTTGGAGGGTAACAATAATCGCTGGAGAATTTAGCCAGCGGGCGTATAAGTTAGCATATACCCCCACAAAAAACGCGCCGAAAAACGTCGCCAGGGCTGCGTCAAAATACTGGGCCGCCAGCTGGCTGCTGGCGTAGGCAATCACCCCCGATAAAATCCCCCACAGGCCATCGCGCAGACGGGTTTTAAACATAATCACCAAGCTGGCCGACAGTGCCAATACCGCCAACGGCGCAGTCCACTCGGGCAGCGGCACAGCTGGTGCATAATCCACCTGGCCAAAACACAGAGCACCAAAGGCCAGGCCCAGGGCGGCGCCAAAATACAGCTTAAACATCAGCATCAGTGCGTCCATCACCCTGGCGGTGCCCGACACCAACTCACGCGCCGACAACTCGGCCAGGCCCACGGTCAGGGCCAGCCCCGGAATAAACGCAATAACACTGGCCAACACCACCAGCGATGTATTCAACTGGGGCTGCCACTGGGCCAGGGCGCTGGCAATAAAACCCGCCGACAGGGCCGCCAAAGGCTCAAGGGCATTACTTAGACGAGTCGAAAAGGTCGAGGCGTAGATCAAACCATAGACCAATAGACTAATGGCCCAGGCTGCGCCCACATCGTACCAACTGGTACCCATCAACAGCGCAAAGGCGCCGCCCGAGAGGCCAAAGGCAATTAAATTGAGCCAGTGGGGGTAAGGGGCCGGGGCATCGCTAATGGCGCGCAGCTTATCCAGCGCCTCTTCCAAGGGCATATCCGTAGTGAGCAGATCATCCACCAGCTGGTCGGTGCGCGCCAGCGAGCCCAAATCCAGATCGCCAGGTTTTACCCGCACCGAGTAGTGATACTCATTGGCCCTATCCCCCGCCGGCCACAGCATTATGGTCAGGGCGGTGGGCGCCACCATAAACGAGCCCCCCAGGCCCAGGGCCTCGGCAAGCTTATTAAGGTGGGCTTCCAGGCGGTAGGCCGGGGTACCAAACTGGTGTAGGGCCTTAGCCAGGCGGATCAAAAACTTGCGCTTGTGTTTAAAGGAAACCGGGCTCATATCATATTGCACTAAAGGGTAGATTGAGGTCGCAGTGGGTCTGCTGTAAAGTCAGACGATTAAACCCTAAAACGCCCCAAAATGCTTGAGAAAAAGATGCCGCAAACGGTGCTCGATAAAAAACTGCTTAAAATCGCCGAAGCCAGCTTTATGGCCGAGTTCCCAGGCGGCTTTGAAAACCCCGAGATGGTCAAGGTGGGCAAAAAGCACCGGGTCAGCAAGCTCAGCGAGCAGGCCCAGCTGGCCTTTGCCAAGGGGCGCTTTAAAGACAGCGAGGCCATCTGTGAGGATATGGTGCGTATTATCGGTCGCTCATCCATGGTGTCTATGTTCGAAAAACCCAAGTTCCGCGGCTTTGTACAGCGCCTCAATAAAGATGAGCGCGCCTTTTTGGCCAATGCCCTAAAAAACCTGCTGCATGGCAAACAAGAACAGGGCTTTAACGCCATGGTCGATCTGCTCAAAACCGAAAAACTGGCCAAATGGACGCTGGTCAGCGCCATCCCCGCTTATTATCGTCCCACTGAGGAAGTATTTGTAAAACCCACTACCGCCAAAAATATAATTAACAACTTTAAGGTGCCAGAGCTGGTCTACCACCCTAGCCCGAGCTGGGGTTTTTACCGGGCCTACCGAGATCTGGTCAATGACGCCAAAACCAAAGTAGACCCGCGTCTCTCACCCAGCAACCCGGCCTTTACCGGCTTTTTAATGAGCGCCATGAAAATGCACGGCTTTAACCCTGCCCGCTAATGCCTATGAAAACTCTACACCTGATTCGTCACGCCAAATCCAGTTGGGAAGAGCCAGGGCTGAGCGATCGCGAACGCCCACTCAACCCCCGGGGTAAACGCGCCTGCATCACCATGGCCAGCGCTCTTAGCAAGCTTGAACAGCAGGGCTGGCGCGAAAATATTATCAGCAGCGATGCGCGCCGGGCCCAGGATACCGCCAGCGGTATTAGCCAGGCCCTGCTGGAACAGCGCCAGGGCCCCTTGCAATGGCAGGTACAAGAGGCCATCTATACCTTTGACGAAAGCTGTTTGCTGCGCTGGCTCAAAAGCCAGGGCGAAGAGCACCAACAGCTCACCTTAATTGGCCACAACCCGGCCTTTACCTATTTAATTAACCAGCTGTGCGATATTGCGCTTAAAAATTTGCCCACCTGCGGCTACGCCCAGCTATTGTTAAATATAGACAGCTGGGAAGCCCTGGGCCCCGGCTGCGGCGAGCTGAGCGAGCTAATTACTCCCAAGGGCTTTAAAGCCAAACAAGCCGGGCACTAGCGCCCCTGAAGTTACGGAATCAACTTATGAAAACTCGCGTGCTGGATTGCGGCGACCGCCAATTTACCATTTTAGAAAAAGGCCAGGGGCCACTGGTGTTGCTGTTGCACGGTTTCCCCGATACCCACCACAGCTGGCGCGCGCAAATCAACGTCCTGGCCGAGGCTGGCTACCACTGTGTGGCACCACTGATGCGCGGTTACGAGCCCAGCTCCCAAACCGGCCCCTATTTTATCGCCGCCATCGCCAGCGATATTAACGCCTGGTTAAAAGCTCTAGGCCAGGAAAAAGCCCACTTGATTGGCCACGACTGGGGCGCGGTGGTCAGCTACGCCTATGCGGCCCTCTACCCCAACCGGCTCTATTCCCTCACCACCTTGGCCATTCCCCATATGCCGGAGTTTAGCCGGGGCATGAAAGAAATTTCCGAGCAGCGCTGGAACAGCGCCTATATGGCGTTTTTCCAGCTGCGCGGCATCGCCGAGTGGCGCATCAAGCGCAATAACTTTGCCTACCTCGATAAGCTGTGGCGGCGCTGGTCGCCGGGCTGGAACTATAAACCCAGCCAAATCGACAAGGTTAAACAGCAGCTTGCACAGCCTGGCGTGCTCACTGCTGCGCTGAGCTACTACCGCGCCCTTAACGCCAAAGGCCGCGAGCCCAGCCAGTTGGCCAGCAATGCCGAGATCAATGTGCCCACCCTGGCCCTGGGCGGCCAGCGCGACCAGTGTATGGACGTGCGGATGTTTACCATGATGGAAAAAAGCAAAAAGTTCAGCAGCGACTTTATGGTGCACACGGTGCCCGCTGCCGGCCATTTTTTACAGTGCGAGCAGCCGGCCGAGGTCAATGAGTTTATTTTGGATTGGTTGCAAAAGCATTCGGTCTAACGCAACTGTCTAGTTCAACCTTCTAACTCAACCATAGCCACAGCCCTACCGCCGCCATCAAACTGCCCGAGATGCGATTGAGTATGGCCGCGCCGTTTTCTCGTTCGAGCAAACGGCGCAGGCTGCGCCCGCCACTGGCGTAAATAGTCATGGCGATAAATTCCGACACCCCAATCAACAGCAACATCACCAGCAACTGCCAAAACAAGGGGCGTTCAAAATCGATAAAGGGTGGCAATATAGCCAAACAAAAGGCCCAAGCTTTGGGGTTAGCCATGGCGGTTAGCAAGCCCTGGCTAAACAGCTGCAATCGCGAAGGGCTGTGCTGCTCGCCAATGCCAATGGCCAAGTTGCCGCGTGAGCGCCACAGCTGCACCCCCAAATACAATAGATAGGCACCACCGAGCCACTTAATGCTGCTAAATGCCAGCGGCCAGCGGAGCAACAGCTGGGCCAGGCCAAGCACGCATAAGGCGGCCACCGCACAGGCGCCCAAAATCTCGCCGGCCATCATCCACAGGGTACGCCGCAAGCCCACCGCAATGCCCAAACTTAGGGCCAGTGTCATGCACATACCTGGGCTTATCGACACCAAAAACCAGGTGGGCATAAATACGAGTATAGCGGCCAGTTCCATAGGGTTTAATCCGCCGGGTAAACTTGATAATAGCCTTGCCGCTGCTCCAGCTGCAAGGGCATCTCATACAGTTCACTAATATTGACAGAGTTCAGCACTTCAGTGATCGGGCCATCGGCCATAAGCTCGCCGTTTTTTAATAAAATAAGCCGTTCTATTTCCGGAATAATTTCTTGCAGGTGGTGGGTGGTTAGCAATAGCCCCACGCCCTGTTGGCACAGGCCGCGCAGATTCTCCAATAACTCAAAACTGGCGCGCACATCCAAGCCGTTGGTGGGCTCATCCAGCAGCAGCGTGGCGGGT
>JAOXRV010000129.1 GCA_025800435.1 Cellvibrionaceae bacterium
AAGGCCATTTTTCCATCAATATGTCGATTCTGGATGCAGCCAACGACGAGACCATTAGCGCACTTGAACAGCAGCTAAGCAAATACCCCGGGCTGGGGCAGCGTTTGATTATTGAGATAGTGGAAGAAGAAGGCATAGAAAACCACGAGCAAATAGCCGACTTTATCAGCCGACTGAAAGACTGGGGCTGTAAAATTGCCATTGATGACTTTGGTACCGGCTATTCTAACTTTGATTACCTAATGAAACTGAATGTCGATTATATCAAGATCGATGGCTCTATCATTCACAATATCCACGAAGACAATAACGCCGAGCTGGTAAGCGATTTAATCGTCAAGTTCGCCAAGCAACTCAACATCAAAACCATCGCCGAATATGTGCATTCAAAAGAGGTGTTCGAAAAGGTGAAAGAGATGGGGATTGACTACTCCCAGGGTTATTTTATTGGCCGCCCCGAACCGATGACTAAGGTAGCTGTGAAAAAATCGGTGACGCTCTAGCAGCGTGTTGAAAAACTATCTGCGTTGCTTCAGCGGCGTTAAAAATGGGCTCAAAATGCTCATTTATTACCCATAAACTCCGCTTTTTCGCCCATTTTTGCCTTGCTGAAGCTGCCTCGAAAACGTTTTCAACAGGCTGCTAGTCTTGAGCTAAGGGCCAGCAGCGCTGGCCCACAAAGCGCATGTTTACGGCGCCCTGCTGGCTTTACTCAATGTGCGATTTATTCAAACCGCAACTTGGCTTGTAAACCGTAACTGCGCGGCGCACCCTGAATATACGTGGGCAAACCAAAAGAGGCACCCGTGTTACCGGCGTCGATCAGGTATTCCTTATCGAACAGGTTATCGGCGAACAGCTCAAGCGACCAGCGCTCGTCACTGGCGGCGATACCGGCCTTTAGTTTGACCAGGGTAATGGCTTCTTGCTCATAAGTATTTTCGATATCGAAAAACACTGAAGAGCGGTGGCTGATGGTTGCAGAGGAGGTAAAATCTAAACCCTTGGCAATTGGCCAATTGCCCAAGTAGCCCATGGCACCACTGAACTTGGGCTGTAAGCGGAAACGATTGCCAGCATAGCTGCCGTTTTGAGCATCGTCATCCACCTTGGCATCAATATAAGCCAGGTTGGCAAACAGCCGCAGGCTTGGGTTTAGCTGCCATTGCATATCGGCCTCTAGGCCCGCATTGGTGGCGCTACCAGCGCTGCGGGTAATATAGTTACCGGCGGCATTCAACACCCGCACCTGAAAGTTATCGTAATCCTGGTAAAACACAGCGGCGCTAAAGCTCATGCCCTGCTCAGCCAAGAAGCCTTTTATACCCACCTCGACATTGCGCACCTCCTCGGGGTCGATAATAACAGGGCTGCCAGTTTCCATTTCTAACACCTTAGCGCGGCGGCCTTTAGACAGGGTTAGGTAAGCGCTGTACTCATCGCTGACAGCGTAATTAAAGGCCAGGCGTGGCAATAGCGAGTTATCGTCGATTTCACCTTCGACTAGCTGGCCCTGGGTATTGACAATACGCCCAGCGAACAGATCGATAGGCTTGCCCGTGAATTGATACAGCAGCTTAGAGACGGGCAAGCTAGACCGGTAGCCAGACCAGCGATCTTCGGTGGTATAGCGCAAACCGGCGGTCAGCTCCAGCGCATCGTTTATTGCGTAAGAAATATCGCCAAAAATTGAACGGCTGGTGTTATCGGCACGGTTCTCGTATTCGGCCTCGTAGGGCAGGCTCATTTGTGGGTTTGGCATACAGCCACCGGGCACTACACCAGCACAACCCAGGAACAGAAACTCGTCACCGCTGTAACCGACGCGCTGCTTGGCATAATCCTCAAACTGTGACACCCCGACAAAGCCGTTAATTTGCTCGCCGCTGAAGTTCAGGCGCAACTCGTGGCTGTCGATATCACCGCTGGCGTCGGCGGCAAAATTCAAAAATTCCTGGGGAATACCGTCCGCGTCAAAGCCTTCCAGCGCGGTGTACTCTCGGTGCGAGCCAATATAGCTCAGGCTCATGGCATCGTTAATATCCCAGCGCACGGTCAGGTTTAGGTCTTCCACATCCCTGTCTACACCCACATCGTTGCGGTGCAAAACCTGGTTATCCGGTACACTCAGGGCTCCGTTATTGGTAAACACAAAGGCCTGGTTCAAAAACGCCGTACCTGGGTCGCGGGCGCGATCGTCCATATAGATCAGGTCAACGGTTACATTATCGGTCGGGGTCCAGCGCAAGCTGGGGCGGAAGGAAAAGCGATCGTAACCGTTTAGATCATCTTCGGCACTGTTGTTTTTAACAAAGCCATCGCGCTTGTTATAGCTAAATGCCAAACGCCCCTGTAAGGTTTCGCCACCACCATTTATATGGCCGCTAACTTTACGTGCGCC
>JAOXRV010000144.1 GCA_025800435.1 Cellvibrionaceae bacterium
AAATACGCTAGCAAGGCGCTCGCTCGAAGGCATGCTGGGCGCACGTCGAGAGTGAGCAACGCCGCTAGCGTATTTGTCTCAAGGTCCCGCTGAGCATCATCGAGTTATTCCGGGGTGCCCTGGCATAACACCGTGAAAAACATGGGTTTTTATCAAAACTTAACGCCAATTAGGGCTAGCACTCGCCGCGCCACTCCCCTATTATTAGGCATAACTGAGTGCCTTGCTAGGGTCTTGGGCCGATACCTATATCGGCCTGCTTATCTACCCGGCAACTTGGTCTAAGTGATTGATTTTAAGGAGATTAACCATGCAAGAGCTATATACCAGCGCCCAGGCCCAGGGCGAGAGCTTTGAGATCAGCAAGGTATTGCGCAATACCTATTCCCTGCTGGCCATGACCTTGGCCTTTAGTGCTTTTACCGCCTATCTGGCGATGGTCTTTAACATGCCCCACTTTGGCCTGTTAACCCTCATTCCCTTCTTCGTCCTGCTGTGGCTGGTCGAGAAAAACAAAAACAATGCCTCCGGTATCTTCTGGGCCTTTGCCTTTACCGGCTGGCTGGGTGCCACTCTCGGCCCCATTCTCAACGCCTACCTGGCTGTGCGCGGCGCCGAGCCAATTATTATGGCCCTGGGCGGCACTGCGGTGATTTTCTTTGCCATGTCCGGCTATATTTTAGTGACCAAAAAAGACATGAGCTTTATGACCGGCTTTTTAATGACCGGTATCCTGGTTGCCTTTATCGCCGCTATCGCCAATGCCTTCTTCCAGATTCAAGGCCTGGCCCTGGCCGTTAGCGCCTTATTCCTAGTACTGTCATCGTGCATGATTATGTGGCAAACCAGCGCCATTATTCACGGCGGCGAGCGCAACTATATCTCTGCGGCAATTGGTATTTACGTATCCTTGTACAATATCTTTATCTCTCTGCTGAGCCTGATCGGCATGGCCGGTGATGACTAGCAGCGTGTTGAAAAACGTTGCGGCCACTCATGGCCTAGCTTAGAACGGCCGGTGCAAATATCCGTTTGCACCGGCCGTTTTGTTTATGGCTTTGCATCAGCCTGCCAATATTTGCGACAATCCCCCCATGAAATTCCAAATCAATGTCTGTGCCGGGCCCAGCAGCCAAGGCGCCTACTCGGCCTATCGTTTTTGCCAGGCGGCGCTGACTGCAGGCCATCAGATTGGGCGGGTATTCTTCTATAGCAATGGTGTCTATAACGCCAATGAACTGCTATCGCCCCCCAGCGATGAAACCGACTTACACCAATGTTGGCGCCAGCTGGGCGAGTCCAAAGGGGTGGAGCTAGTGGTGTGCATTGCCGCGGCTGTGCGCAGGGGTATGCTCGATGCCAACGAGGCCGAACGCTACGATAAAAATGCCGCTAATATTAGCCCCCCTTTTATTGTCAGCGGTTTGGGGCAACTGGTGGAGGGGGCCCTAGAGGCCGACCGCACCATTACCTTTGGGGGCGGCGCATGAACAACAAAGCCTTTACCTTAATTAGCAGCAGCCCTCCGTATGGCAGCAGCAAAAGCCGCGAGCTTATCGATATCGCCCTGGCCGGCGGCGTATTCGAGCAGCAGATTAGCCTACTGCTACTGGGTGATGGCGTGTTTGCGCTATTGGCCGAGCAACACCCCGCTGCTATCGAGCAGAAAAACCACGGCAAGCTGATGGCCATGCTCGAACTTTACGGCATAGAGAATATTCTGGTCGCCGAGCGGGCCCTGGGCGAGCGCGGCTTAACTGAACAAGACCTGGCCGTCAGTGTAAGCCCACTGGATGATAAAGCCATCGGCCGACACCTGGCTCGGCAAGACGTGTGTATTAATTTATGAGTAGCCTACACCTCATTAACCGCCCCCAGGGGCTGGCGGACTGCCTGGCGGTATGCACCGATGCCGATGCTATTTTACTGCTTCAAGATGGGGTTTATGCGCTGCTCAAGGGCCAAACTGGCAGGGCCAAGGTTTACGCGCTGCAAGAAGATATTGAAGCCCGCGGACTGTCGGCCAAAGTAGACGCTGAGCAGTGTGAGCTGGTGGATTACAGCGGTTTTGTGGCCCTGTGCTGCGAACACCGAAATAGCGTTAACTGGGGCTAAGCATGAAAGCGCTGAGCGAGATTGCCCGAGATAAAGAGGGTTATTTGCTAAACACCCAAGACTGGCGACCCGAACTGGCACAGGCCCTGGCGACAGAGGAAGGCCTAGAACTCAGCGATCAGCACTGGGAAATTATCGAGTTGCTGAGGGGGTTTTACCAAGAGTTTGAAGAGTCGCCCGCTATGCGAATTTTAGTTAAGCAAGCGGCCATCAAGCTCGGTAAAGACAAGGGCAATAGTATTTACTTTATGCGCCTGTTTCCCCCCAGCCCAGCCAAACTAGCCAGCAAAATTGCGGGGCTGCCCAAGCCGCTCAACTGCCTTTAAACCATTGTTAAATAGCCGCGTGCCCTCGCCCCTGAATAGTCGCCACCAAGCTTCGGGCACCGCCGCGATCGCGGTGTTCGCCCAGATATATACCCTGCCAAGTACCAAGGCATAATTGGCCCTTGTTAATTGGAATACTCACGCTGGCCCCCAGTAAGCTGGCCTTGAGGTGGGCAGGCATATCGTCGCTGCCTTCATAGGTATGACGGTAATAGGGCTCGTTTTCGGGCACCGTGCGGTTAAAAAAACTCTCAAAATCCTGGCGCACCGTTGGGTCGGCGTTTTCGTTTAAGGTCAGCGAGGCCGAGCTGTGCTGAATAAACACGCTGAGCAGCCCCACATCCACCCCGGCCAGCTCGGGTAGCTGGGCCACAATTTCGTCGGTGATTAAGTGAAACCCCCGTTTTCTCGCTTTTAATCGCAACTGTTTTTGTACCCACATAGAACTGGCCTCCAAACCCTATTCAGGGGATGATAAGGCCTGGCGCCTGAGGATCAAGCCCTGGCGCCCAATGACCAGAAGCCCAAGCCTGACTAAGCTAAACTAGCTAAAACAACTCTAACAAGGTATTTCTATGGCTATCCCCAAACCCTTTCGCAAGTTTTCCCAGCTGGTACAGGCCGGCATAGTGCTCAGCGCCGTCAGTGTCGCCCCCCAGGCCTATGCCAGTACTGCTTCCGTTAACGCCAACCTGATTAAACAGCAGGATCAAATAGCCAAGGAGAAGTGGGCCTATTCGGTGGGAGTGCAAGCCTATGTGTTCGGCCTGCCACTGGCAATTTTCGATCGCGAGTACAGGCTGCGCAGCGACCTAAAACGGCTTGCCAAGGTACGCCACTTATGCCCCTGTGCCCCGGTCAATGAAGTCGGCCATATGAGCAAGCTATCGACCTCGGAAGATCAGCTGCCCTATACCCCCAACAACGACACAGTCTATAGCGGCACCCTATTTAATATCAGCGATGAGCCAATCATTCTAAGCCTGCCCGATGAATTCAAGCGCTATTGGTCGGTGCAGTTTAGTGACCACTACCTAGAAAATTTTGCCTATTTGGGCTCGCGTGCCAGCGCTGGCAAGGGCGGCGATTATATGCTGGTTGGCCCCGATTGGCAGGGCCAGGCCCCCGCTGGGCTTAAGCTACTGCGGATGAAAGAAAATATCTTTTTGGCAGCGGTGCGCTACGGCGTATTACAGGGTGAAGCCGGTGAGTTAGAAGCGGTTAAAAAGCTGCAGCAGCAGGTTCTCACCACCTCGCTCAGCAACTGGCCCCAGCATAAGGGCAAGGTCAAGCCACTGCAAAACCCGCGTCCGCTAAAAAGCTATCAGGGCGAGCTGGCCTTTTTTGAAAAAATGGCCGATCTGCTGGCCGAGTCGCCCCCGGCACCAGCGCACGCCGCCGCCCTAGCGCCCTTTAAAACCATCGGCATCGAAGTGGGTAAACCCTTTGTCGCCAGCAAGCTGGATGAAGCGACCCGTAAAGGCCTGGCCCGAGCCATTAAAGACAGCCAGGATATTATGCGCTGGAAGGTCAAGTATCGCGGTACCCCCTACGATAGCCGCTGGAATAACCTGCACCCAGGCAGCTACGGCTTTAACTATATCAACCGTGCCGAGGGCGCCCTGGAAGGTTTGATTGTGCACGACCGGGAAGAGGCGGTGTATTTCAGTACCTATGAAGATGGCAGCGGTGCCCTGCTAGACGCCAAAAAGCAGTATGTACTGCACTTTGACAAAGACGAGATCCCCCAGATTGAGGGCAATGGCTTTTGGTCGTTAACCATGTACGGCCCAGATTTTCAGCTGGTCTCCAATCCCATCGATCGCTTTTCCATTGGTGACCGCACCCCGGGCTTACAATATAATGAAGATGGCTCGCTTACGGTATATATCCAGCGCCAACCTCCAGAGGGCAAAGAAAGTAACTGGTTGCCCACGCCCGAGGCGGGCTTGTTCCGGGTAAACTACCGTATTTATCGCCCCAGCGAAGCGGCCAGCAACCCCAAAACACTGCGCAAGTTTATTCCGGCAATTAAAAAGCTCAACTAAGGCTGAGGGAACCTTAGGGTGTTTGCTAAAGGACTTAGCCAGGGGGCCGCTTCGGCCCCCTTTTTATTTGCCCTGCTGAGCGTCCCGGTATGCCTGCGGAGAATGCCCAGTCCAGCGTTTAAACGCGCGGGAAAAATTACTCTGGTCAGAAAAGCCCAGCATAAAGCTCACCTCAGCCAGCGGCAACTGGGCACGGCTTAAATACTCCCGCGCCAAATGCTGACGGCAGTTATCCAATAGCGCACTAAAACTCGTCTCTTCATCTTGCAGCTTGCGCTGCAATGCCCGGACGCTCATGCCGAGCTCGGTGGCCACTGTTTTTTGCTCCACCTCGCCATCGACAATGTGTTCCAATAGATAAGCCTGCACCCGGGTAGAGACCAAATCCTGGCGAAACTGCTGCAGATAATCCGCCATCCAAGTATCTAAACTAGCCGCCACCGCCGAGTTATTAAACACCAGTTCCTGCTGGATTTGCTCGCGGTCAAAAACCATGCGGTGATCCGGGCAGTTAAACATTACCGGGCATTTAAAGTAATCAACATAGGCTTGCACATTGCTCTGGGAGTGGGCAAAGCACACCTTTAGGGGGCTAAACTGTGGCCCCGCGGTGATCCGCAGCAGCTCGATACTGGTTGCGCTAAAAGCCTCCATTGCCTGCTTGGTCACCTCCGGATAGCTGCCGGATAGCTCAAACACCAAATCGGTGCGACCGCGCTCGGGAAAGTCTTGCAAATAGAGGGTGGCACCATCACTCATCAAGCGATAATAGCGCACACAACGCTGCAGGCCTTCGGCAATACTGCGGCTGGAGGCCACCGCCATGCCCAGGGCGCTATAGGCATTAAACTGAAAAAACCGGGTCAGCCGCAGGGCAAAGGCGGAATCGCCGGTCAGCTCTACTGCGGCCCGCCACACCTTGGCCATTTTATGTACCGGGATACGGCTATTGGCCTCGTGGGCCTCGGCCAGATCAATACCCGCCGCCGCAAAGATCGGCTCCGGCTTCACACCGTAAGACTCCAGCGCCTTGGCGATCAGCAGCCCCCAACTGGGTAAGGTCGAGGGGGTATTGGGTATTAAAGTGGCTTCACTCATAGGGCCGGACACAGTTTGTTGAGACAAACGCCGAGGATAGCCGGATTTAGCGGAGGTTGGAAGTACAGCGGCTGTCACCCTAGGGTAACGAACCCGAAGCTTGCAGAACTTGGAGCCTGGGGTAGCCCTGAATAACTCGACGATGCTCGGTGGAACCCCAGAACACAATATGTAGTAGTCTTCTTTAAAGTTTGACCCATATCATGATATTCCCGCCCTAGTGGAGACACAATAGAAAAACTGATTATGGGGGCAATATGAG
>JAOXRV010000153.1 GCA_025800435.1 Cellvibrionaceae bacterium
CTTTTGCCGCACTCATGTTTAAAACCCAAAGTCAAAATCAAAGGCCTCGCCCACCTCGTCGCCAATGGCGTGGGTGTGGTCTTGGTTGTGGGCAATAAAGGCTTCGGTATCGCCGCGGTAATCAATGTTTTCCAGCTGGAAGCGAATCAGTCGCACCTTTATCCAGGGGTAGGCAAAGCCCAGGGTAAACAGCATTAACACGGTGTTTATAATCCACACGCGGGCATAGGGCCATATGGTCAAGCGCGAGCGAAACTCTACATCGCCAATGCTTAGTGTGTTAAAGGTGTCGTTAAATACTCGCCCCAGCCAAAAGGCATAGGCACCCAGGTAAGAGGCCAAAAACAATAGGTAAAGCAAAAACCCACCGGCCGCAATTAAGATGACGGTAGTAACCTCGCCGATTTCAATACCCATTACGCCAACCATCAAGCCAACGATTAAGCCCAGTATCAGAATGACGATCATCATTACTATGCCGGCCGCCATATTAATACCCACGGCCGTCCAGAAATGTTCAAAAAACTTGCCGCGCTTAAGCTCTACATTAAATCGTGTTTTACCATATTGGCTGAAGTTGCCATTAAAGTTGCGCATATCACAGGTTAGCAGTGGTGTTAAGCAGGCTATGGCCAGCAGTGCTAACAGGTAAAAGCCCATAAAGCGTATCATCAGGTCGTCCATTTCGGCTGAGGGCTTTGGTTGCTGGGCTTCGGCCTCTTCCATGGCCTCTAAAATTTCTGTCAACAGGCCTTTTTCTTCACCTTCGTTCTCGGCCTGTGTGTCCATGGGCTCTTCTAGCAAAGCTTCGGGCTCTTGTTGCAGTATTTCGGACTCATCGGGCTCGATGATTTGCTCTTGTCGCTGTGCTTCGAGCTGTTCTTGCAAGGCCCCAATTGCATTAGTAAAGTAGATAAACCCCGCCGACACAACGATAAGGGCGATCAAGTATGGTGTGAGTACGCGATAGCCACGGGTGACGCTGCCGCTAAAGCCGAAGCGCAAATTACGCAGGCTGGTATTGCGCAGGCGAAAGCTCCAGGCGCGCACCAAAAACCAGGGCAGTAGCCCCAGCACTATCAGCATGGCAACAAAGGGTACATAGGGGTGTATTAAGGAGCCCTGAGACCAGCCGATAAGCAGTACAACTGCGATAATACGGCCAATTAAAATCTGCAGCCCGGTACCGTGAAAATCAAAGCGTCCGCCGGCCACTTCTGTATTGCCGTAGAAGTAGCGGCGGTTGCGCACTGTGGCCCAGGCCGAGTAGATGCCCAGGGTTAATAGTGTTAGTACTAGGTTAACAATCCATATCCCAAAGTACTCGCTGCCCTTGCCGTGAAATTTGACACTTTGCCAATTATCGCTGGCGGTTTCTGTTTGAACGTCCATAAACTGCACCTAAATTCTATTTTTCAATAGTTTAAATGAAAATGATTTCTATTTGTAGCGATTGTAGCCTAAGGTCAAGCCGTATTGTCTGCAAGTTTCTGCACTAGTGTGCACCCCCCGTTATTACAATCCTATATCTAAATTCATGCCATCGGTAAATTCCTGCCCTAGTGCACTCGCAGATTCTAGCGGTGCGGAGAATACCAAGGGTATATCGCCTCGAACGCGAACACTCTCAACCTTGTAGCGGGCCAGTGCAACACGCCCCCAGGGGTAGTAAAAGCCGAGGGTGAAGACGGTTAAAATGGTGACCTTAAGCATTAGGCCAATATAGCCAATATGCAGCAAGCTAGACATAAAGCGCAAATTACCCAGGCTTAAGTGCCGAAAAGATTCCCTAAATATTGAAGCCTGTACAAAGTAGTAGCTGATAAATTGGGTGATATAGGGCATAGCCAATATTAATGCGCCAGCCATCATATCCAGGCCGTAGGTGGTGCTTTGTGTATTGTTGTTTGTGCCGAGGTCGACTAGATAAGCTAGGCCAAGGCCTAAGGCCGTCGCAAAAAAGTACATTAGGCCGGCGACAAAGATAGCGAGCCAGTAAAAGCTAATAAAATTGCTGCTCTCTAAGTAAGCGCTAAAGCGCTCTTTGCCATAATGTGTATAGCACAGCGAAAACTGCAGAATATCGCGCATAAATATGGCGGGTATGCTAATCATTAACACAGCGCCAATGGCGATGTAGGCTATATTGAGTGTCTCTAAATTTATTTTTAAGTGGTCGGCGATTAAATTCCGGTCAATTAAAAGTACACCAAACAGGATAAGCGCCATTAAGTAATAATACCAAAGAGCCTTGTACGCTTGTAAGGCGCTGCCACTAAAGTTAAAGCGTATACCCCGCAAACTGGTATTGCGGCGCCGAAAACGCAAAGAGCTGGCCAGCAACCAGGGAAACAAAAGGGCCATCAGCCCCGCGCTGATACCAG
>JAOXRV010000175.1 GCA_025800435.1 Cellvibrionaceae bacterium
CAAGCTGCTTGGGGGTATCGACGGCGCCACCGATGTGCAAGTGCAACAGCTTGAAGGCTTGCCGATGATTACGGTAGAACCCGAGCGCGACCACCTGGCCTTACTTGGCTTGACGATTGAAGATATTCAAACCAATCTGCGCGCGGCGGTGGCCGGTGCCCAGGCCGGGGTGATTTACGAGGGGGATAAACGCTTTAAACTATTGGTTCGCTATGACCAGGGCCTGCGGCGCGATCCCGAGGCGCTGGCGCAGTTGCCAATTGCCATTCCCGCCTCCGCCAACCCCGAGCTTGCTTATGTGCCGCTGGGCGAGGTGGCCGAGATCAAACAGATTTTAAGCCCCAACCAAATCAACCGCGAGAGTGGCAAGCGCAATGTGGTGGTGACCGCCAATGTCGAGGGGCGAGATCTGGGCTCTTTTATCGCCGATACCCAGGCGGTGATGGCCAATGACCTTAAGCTGCCGGCGGGCTATTGGCTCGATTACGGCGGTACCTTTAAACAGCTGCAATCGGCCAGTGCCCGGCTTTCGATAGTGGTGCCATTAACCCTGTTGTTGATCTTGGGTTTACTTTACAGCAGTTTTAACTCCCTTAAAGATGCGCTGATTATTTTTACCGGCGTGCCCCTGGCCCTAAGCGGCGGGGTGCTGGCGCTAAGCCTGCGCGGCATGCCGTTGTCGATTTCGGCGGTGATTGGTTTTATTGCCTTATCCGGTGTGGCGGTGCTTAATGGTGTGGTGATGCTGAGCTTTATCCGCGAGCTGCGCGAGCGGGGCAAAGCGGCGCTGGAGGCCATTCGCACCGGCGCCAGCCAACGCCTGCGACCGGTGCTGATGACTGCCCTGGTGGCGAGCTTGGGTTTTGTGCCCATGGCCTTTAACAGCGGCGCCGGGGCCGAGGTGCAGCGGCCACTGGCGACGGTGGTAATCGGCGGTATCGTGTCCTCCACCCTGTTGACCTTGGTGGTGTTGCCGGCTTTGTATCGTTTGGTGCACGGCGGTAAGCGCTAATAAACTAAGTAGTTAAGCCGGCCCTGTGCCGGTTTTTCGTAGGTGGCCTCGCCACGAGCCTTGTGTCGGGACTAGCTTCTGGGGGACGCACGAGTCCATCCCTGGAGCTCTCGTCCGGCATCCCTGCCTCCCAAGCCCCCAGAAGCTAGTCCCGACACAAGGCTCTACAACGGAGTGGATGGTAAGACGGTGCGGGTAACTCTCAATTCATAGTCAAGTGAATGTCGATTGGTAGCGGTTTTTTACGCTTGTTCTGCCCAAGTGTTGACCTTATAGTTGCAGGAAGGTTTAGGATGCGTTGCACTGACGTATCCGACTGACAGCAACCGAGGTCAACCCATGAATATTTCAGAGGCCGCCAAGCGCTCTGGCTTGAGCAGTAAAACCATTCGCTATTACGAGAGCATCGACCTGATTGCCCCGGCCAAGCGCGCCGATAACGGCTACCGCGATTACAGTGAGCGGGATTTAGAGATGCTGCGCTTTGTGCAGCGCGCCAGGGCCACCGGCTTTGGCATTGAGGAGTGCCGCCAACTGTTGGATTTATACGGCAACCAGCAGCGCCACTCGGCCCATGTGAAGGCCCTGGTGCTGGAGAAGGTGGCCCAGGTCGAGAGTCAGATTCAAGAGCTGCAATCCATGCGCACTACCTTAAAAGGCCTGGCCGAGCACTGTGCCGGCGATGAGGGCCCCCAGTGTGCCATTATCGACGAGTTATCGGCTCTAGATGAAGTTGATAACAATGAAGTTGATAACAAGGGTGCGCCATCATGAGCAGTTGCTGCGACAAGTCTAAGGCACCAAAAGCGGCCGAATCTAGCGGCTGTTCTTCCAAGGCCGAAGCCAGCAGCGGCAGTTGTTGTGCCACTAAAACAGAAGCGGCCCCAAGCAGCTGTTGCGGCACTAAAACCGAGCCGCTGAGCAGCAGTTGTTGCGCCAGCCAGCCCAGCCCCTCAGCGACGACTAGCTGTTGTGATAGCGATAGCAG
>JAOXRV010000184.1 GCA_025800435.1 Cellvibrionaceae bacterium
AGCCGTTCCAGCGCCAACAAATATCGGCCCAGTGGCTAAAACATACTACGACGGTAGTGGTGATGGTTTGCTCGGTGGTTTTGGCCTCAGCGGTTTACAAACGCCGCCAGCCAGCTCCTATACCGACCCAAATAACCCAGCTAAGACGGAGCTTCGCAGCCAAGCGATCAGTGCGAACTACCGAGCCCTAGTTGACTCATCAGATGCAGGGGGCTTTGGTCGCCTTTATGGGCCGATGGATAATACCGTTTATCCCGGTCACGAATATCTCGCGTTTGTTGGGGAGGGTATCAACCGCTCCACCGTGATGGTGCAGATACCTGATAACTTTAATCCCAACAAGGCCTGTATTGTGGCGGCGCCATCGTCTGGCTCGCGAGGGGTTTATGGCGCGATTGGAACCTCGGGGGCATGGGCGGTTGAGCATGGCTGTGCCGCCGCCTATACCGATGCAAACAAAGGCACCGGTGCCGTGGATCTGACTCAAGGCATCGGCTATGGCTTGCAACTGAACCCTATCGCTATAGCTGGTGCTCAAGAGGAGCTCTCGTTCCAAGTACCCACACAAGAAGCGCTCGCTAAGCCCAGTGCTGAGTATGGTGGCGTCACACCGCCAAGCGCAGCTGAGTTGGCTGATTATGTGGCGAATAACCCGCATCGCTATGCATACAAGCATGCGCACTCGCAAAAGAATATTGAAAAGGATTGGGGTAAAGAGACGCTGGAGGCGATCCGCTTTGCCTTTGCCCAACTCAATGAGCAGTACCCCGATGCCAAGCTCAACAGCGATAACACGTGGGTGATCGCTGCGAGTGTATCAAACGGCGGTGGTGCCTCGTTACGTGCGGCTGAGCAAGATGCTCACGGCTTAATTGATGCGGTTGTCGTGGGCGAACCCAATATCAACCCACAACAAGCACCAGCGCCGTTTTCGATCGCCATGGGCAATCGAACGCCGGTGAGCGAGCACTCCAAAGCTGCCTATGAGTACTTTGCTTTAGCTGAGCTGTATGCGCCTTGTGCCGCGTTAGCGCCTGACAACAACGGTGCACTATTCGCTCTGACGTCTATTGCGCC
>JAOXRV010000200.1 GCA_025800435.1 Cellvibrionaceae bacterium
TTTTTGCAGCGTATTAACGAGACCAGTGCGACCGGTGATTTGAACACCGCCAATGCCCGCATCGTCGACCCGGCGGTGGTGCCGGTGATTCCTGCCAAGCCTAAAAAATCGTTGATTGCGGCGCTGGCACTGGTGGTCAGCGGTATGTTTGCGGTGATGTGTGCGTTTTTGCTAGAGGCCTTAAACAACACCATTAAAACCACCGACGATATCGAACATAAATTGCAGGCTTCTATGTTGGGGCTGCTACCGCTGCTGAAAAAAGCCAAATCCGGGGCCAGTTATAAGGCCTTTATCGATAGCCGCGACCAGGGCTTTAGTGAGGCGGTGCGCACCATTCGCACAGGTATAGTACTGTCGTCGTTGGATTCGCCACACAAGACGCTGTCGGTAAGCTCGACCTGTCCGGGCGAGGGCAAAACGTCTACTGCCATCAGCTTGGCCTGTTCCCTCGGGCAGATGGAAAAAACCCTATTGATCGATGCGGATATGCGTCGCCCCTCGATTGGCCGGGCCTTGGGTTTAGACCGTAAGAAGCCGGGTTTATCGGCGCTGGTGGCCGGCACCGCCGATTTGAGCGATTGCATTCAGCCCTATGCCGAGGGCGATATCGATGTGATGCTGGCCGGTTTGATTCCGCCCAACCCGCTGGAGCTGCTGTCATCCAAGCGCTTTGCCCAGGCCCTGCGAGTGCTGGAAGATAAATACGAGCGCATAGTGATTGATTTACCGCCCTGCCAGGCGGTCAGCGATGCGCTGGCGATTGCCCCCTTGGTGGGTGCCATGGTGTATGTGGTGAAGGCCGATTCAACCTCGGCCACCCAGGTTAAGGCCGGGCTGAAGCGCTTGCGCGATATTAATGCGCCGCTGGTCGGGGTGGTGCTAAACCAGGTCGACCTGGATAAATCGGCCCGTTATTACGGCGCCGACTACTATTCTGGCTATTACGATTCCTATGGTTATGTTGAAGAAAACAGCAAAGCCCGGGACGCTAAAATCAAGGCCGCATGATTGATCTACACTGCCATATTTTAGCGGGTATCGACGATGGCGCCCGCGATTTGGATGAGGCAGTGGCCCTGTGTCAAATGGCGGTGGCCGATGGTATTCGGCACATGACCGCCACCCCTCATATTCACCCCGGGCGCTGGGAAAACCGCCGCAGCAGCATCGAGCCGGTGTTTCAGCAGTTGCGCCAGCGGCTGGCACAGGAGCAGCTGCCACTGAGCCTGGCGATGGCCGGCGAGGTGCGCTTATCGGCCGAGGTGCTGGCCCTGTTTGCCGAGGGTGAGCTGCCGTTTTTGGGCCAGCTCGACGGCCGTCAGGTGATGTTATTAGAGCTGCCCCACGGCAGCATACCCCCGGGCAGCGACAAGCTGGCCAAGTGGCTGATCGAGCGCAATATTCTGCCCATTATCGCCCACCCCGAGCGCAATAAAGCGGTGGTGGCCGATATCGACAAACTGCTGCCGTTTTTAGAGATGGGCTGTTTAACCCAGCTGACCGCCATGAGTGTCAGTGGCCGCTTTGGCGAGGGCGCCGAGCACACTGCGCACGCGATTTTGGCCCAGGATTGGGCCACCATTGTGGCCAGCGATGCCCACAATACCGGCTCGCGCCCGCCAATTTTATCCGAGGCCTACAATGTGGTGGCCGAGCGCTATGGGCCCGAGCGGGCCGAGCGCCTGTTTGTGCGCAATCCGGCGGCCATTGCCGGTATTGAGCTCGATGCTTAAAAGAACCCTGCTGTTAGCACCACTGTTGCTGGTGTTGCTGCTGGTGTGCGTGTTGGCCCTGCGCTATGGCTTGGCCGATATTGGCGTGTACAGTGTGCGCTACCAGTTGAATGACTGGCATAAACAGCGGCAGTTGCCCGACCCGTCCGGTCTGCGCGGTGCCATGGCCAAGGTAGACCGGGCCTTGGCGCTAGACCCACGCAATCCTGAATACCTAGAAATGAAGGCCTATCTGTATTGGCTGCGGATCTTGGCGGTCGCGCCCGAGTCCCAGGCACCCCTCCGGCAAGTGGCCGATTGGTCGGCTGCGGCGGCGGCGCTGCACCGCCAGGCCATCGACCTGCGCCCGCGCTGGCCTGCCAGCTGGTCTGGCCTGGCACTGATGAAGGCCTACCAACAACAGTGGGATCAAGAGTTTGAACAGGCCCTGGCCAAGGCCGCTGAACTTGGGCCCTGGGAGCCGGCGGTGCAGATACAGCTGGCCTTGGTGGCGCAGCTGAGCTGGGCGCAACTGGGGCCAGATTCGCGCCAGCTGCTGGTGGCCAATTTCGAGCGTGGTGTGCGCCGCAACGCAGGCATTATTCGCCGCAACTTGGAGGCCGGTGGCATGCGTGCCACGGTTTGTTTTAGCTTGCCCCGCGGCGGCCAAGCCTTTGCCAAACTGTGCCAGGGTACCTCTGAATAACTCGGTGCCCCTGGCGCGTCGAGATTTCTTCCTCAGGCCCTTTATAAAAGCCTCATTTCGGGGGAAAATAGCGTCTTTTGTCTGTGCCCCCTGTTCGAGAGCCCATCATGATTTTAATGATCGATAACTATGATTCCTTTACCTATAACATTGTTCAGTATCTGGGCGAGTTACAGGCCGAGGTAAAGGTAGTGCGCAACGATGAGGTGAGCGTGGCCGACATTGAGGCGATGGCGCCCGAGCGTATTGTGATCTCCCCCGGGCCCTGTACCCCCAATGAGGCGGGGGTGTCGATGGCGGTGATCGAGCATTTTAAGGGTAAATTGCCAATTTTGGGCATTTGCCTCGGGCACCAGAGTATCGGCCAGGTGTTCGGTGGCCAAGTGGTGCGCGCGCGCGCGGTTATGCACGGTAAAACCTCGCCGATGTACCACAATAATACGGGTGTGTTTCGGGGTTTGGCCAATCCGTTTGAGGCCACGCGCTACCACTCTTTGGTGGTTGATAAAGACAGCCTGCCCCAGTGTTTAGAGGTAAGCGCCTGGACCCAAACCGATGACGGCGAGGTGGACGAGATTATGGGCTTGCGCCATAAAGAGCTGGCAATTGAAGGGGTGCAGTTTCACCCCGAGTCGATTTTGAGTGACCACGGCCACGATCTACTGAAAAACTTTCTAGAAGCGGAATACTAAGCCATGGATATTCAACAAGCACTGGGCAAAGTGATCCAGCGCCAAGATTTAAAAACCGATGAAATGATTGCGGTAATGCGCCAGATTATGACCGGTGCAGCCAGCGAGGCCCAGATCGGCGGTTTTTTGGTGGCGCTGCGGATGAAAGGCGAGAGCCTGGATGAAATCAGCGGTGCGGTGCAGGTGATGCGCGAGCTGGCCAGCAAGGTTGAAGTAAAAGGCGAACACCTGGTCGATATTGTCGGTACCGGCGGCGACGGTGCCAATTTATTTAATGTTTCCACCGCAGCCAGTTTTGTGGTGGCGGCCGCTGGCGGCCAGGTGGCCAAACACGGCAATCGCAGTGTTTCCAGCTCCAGCGGCAGTGCCGATGTGATTGAAGCGGCGGGTATTCGGCTGGATTTAAGCCCCGAGCAATTGGCCCGTTGTAGCGAGCAGGTGGGGGTGGGCTTTATGTTTGCCCCGGCCCATCACAGCGCCATGAAGTACACAGTGGGGCCGCGTAAGCAGCTGGCCCAGCGAACTATTTTTAATATTCTAGGCCCCATGACAAACCCCGCCGGGGTTCAGCGTTTGCTGATCGGTGTGTTTAACGGTGATTTGTGCCGGCCCATGGCCGAGGTGTTAAAACGCCTGGGCGCCGAGCATGTGATGGTGGTGCACGCTGGCGATGGCCTGGATGAAATTTCCCTGGCCACCAGCACCCAGGTGGCGGAGCTAAAAAATGGCCAGATCAGCGAGTACCAGATACAGCCGGAAGATTTTGGTATCGATAGCCAAAGCTTAATCGGCCTGACGGTGGAAACCGCAGCCGAGTCGCTGCAGCTAATCCGCGATGCCCTGGGTAAGCGCCAAACTCAGTACGGGCCCAAGGCGGCGGATATTATTGCCTTAAATTCCGGCGCGGCGATTTATGTGGCGGGCCTGGCCGACAGTTTGGCCGAAGGTATTAAGGTGGCTCAAGATACGATTGCCACCGGTTTGGGCAAGGAAAAAATGGCCCAGTTGGCAGAGTTTAGCCGCTGTTTATAGGCACTTTTAAGTGCAGCAATCGAATATCGAATAGAGAGTCAGACGGTGAGTAGTTTTAAAAAAACCAATACAGTATTGGATAAAATTTTAGCCCGCAAAGAGCAAGAAATTAGCGAGCGCAGTGCCAAGCTCAGCATGGCTGATCTGGCGGGCATAGCCGCCGAGCAGGGCCCCGCTCGGGGTTTTTATCAATCCCTGGCCAGTAAGATAGAAGCTGGCCACGCCGGGGTGATTGCGGAGATTAAAAAGGCCTCGCCCAGTAAGGGCATTATACGCGAAGACTTTTTCCCCGCCGAGATTGCCCGCAGCTACGAGAAAGGTGGCGCGGCTTGTTTGTCGGTGTTGACGGATGCGGATTTTTTTCAGGGCCATGAAGATTTCTTAAAAGAAGCGCGCAGCGCCTCAAAGCTGCCGGTTATTCGCAAAGATTTTTTAATACACGAATATCAAGTGCAAGAGGCCCGGGCCATCGGCGCCGATTGTGTGCTGTTAATTGTGGCGGCGCTCGATCGCTACCAGCTGCAGGATTTACACGCTCAGGCTATTGAGTTGGGTATGGATGTATTGGTTGAAGTGCACGGCCGCGAAGAGTTGGAAGTGGCGATGGACTTGGATAACCCCATGGTTGGTATCAATAACCGCAATCTGCACACTTTTGAGGTTTCGCTGGAAAATACCTATGCGCTATTGGATGTGATTGGCGATAGCAAGTTGGTTATTACTGAAAGCGGTATCGCCACCATCGACGATGTTAAAGCCCTGCGCGGCCACAATGTAAATGGCTTTTTGGTGGGCGAGACATTTATGCGCGCCGAAGATCCGGGGCTGAAGTTGCTGGAAATGTTTAATTAGATGGCTCGCTTAGTAGCAGGCTAGCGGGTGCCGTACACCACCATGGTTTTGCCCTTGACCGATACCAGGCCCTGATCTTCCAGGGTTTTTAATACCCGTCCTACCATCTCCCGTGAGCAGCCGACGATGCGGCCAATTTCCTGACGGGTAATTTTAATTTGCATGCCATCGGGGTGGGTCATGGCATCGGGCTCTTGGCTCAGGTCGAGCAGGGTGCGTGCGACCCGGCCGGTCACATCCAGAAAGGCCAAATCACCCACTTTGCGAGTGGTGTTGCGCAAACGCTTGGCCATCTGTCGGCCCAAGGCATAAATAAAGTGGGGGTTGTCGTCGGCAATTTCTTTAAACTTGGTGTAGCTGATCTCGGCCACCTCGCACTCGGTCTTAGCGCGCACCCAGGCGCTGCGAGAGTATTCGTCTTCAAATAGCCCCATTTCGCCGATAAAGTCGCCCTCGTTGAGGTAGGCGATGATCATCTCTCGGCCTTCGTCGTCTTCGATGACCACGGTGGCAGAGCCGCGAATAATATAATAGAGGGAGTCGCAGTGGTCGCCGGCGTAGATCAGTGTGCTTTTAGCCGGGTAGCGGCGTCGGTGGCAGTAGCTTAAAAACTCTTCTACTTGCTCGATATGCGGGCTTAAAGACACCTTGTTCAAAGTAAACTCCTGGGGTACCACAGCTGGGGTTGTTTCCATGTTGAAAAACAGCCTTTTTAGCTCGTTTTAAAAGGTTTTATTTGCTTTTTATTCCACTTATGTCGCTTAGCACCATTAAAGTGCTACAGGCCATGTGGTCAATTTAGACACGGATTATGGCCGGAATACGCCATTGAATCCATACCTAAGACTGTTACCAGGTCAAATAACCGATGAACTGTGACCTGTTACTAGGGCAAAAATCTCTTTCCCTGTAGCGGACACCCAACTGCGGCCAGGGCGGCTTATAGCCCAGGGTAAACTGCTTATGGCCAAATAATACAAGGGCTTAGGGCACGGCTGTGCTAATCTTGCCGGCCCCAAGAACAGTAGAGCAGGCGAGCGTGGTAATGAAAGCGAATGTTAAATGGTCCGGTCAAGTGGCCTTTATGGGCGAAACTGGCAGCGGCCACAAAGTTCAGATGGATGGCCCGGCCGATAAGGGCGGCAAGGATTTAGGCGCCAGGCCGATGGAGTTGATGTTGCTCGCCGTTGGCGGCTGCTCCAGTTTTGATGTGATTGGAATTTTGCAAAAGGCCCGCCAGGATATAGTGGACTGTGAGGTCTCGGTCGAGGGGGAGCGGGTGGACGATGTGCCCGCCGTCTACAGCAAGATTCACCTGCACTTCACCGTCAGCGGTCGTGGGCTCAAACAATCCCAGGTAAAGCGGGCGGTCGCCCTATCGGCCGATAAATACTGCTCGGCCTCAATTATGCTGGCCCGGGGTGGGGTAGAGCTGAGCCACAGTTATGAAATAAAAGAGGTACCCTAGAAGACTATAGCCTATAACTGGTGGCGGTCATGGCCTTGGACATCAGGCTCATGGCCTTCTTTATTGGCCTGGGAAAGGGCAAGCCGCCGGCCGCCAGGGCGGTGTGCGAGTGTTTGGCTTCGTCTTCGAGCATTTTCTCGATGATAGCGCGGCTTTTGTTGTCTTGCTCGGGTAGGGTTTGCAGGTGTTCTTCCAGGTGTTCGCAGACCTGGTCTTCAATGGCTGAGACAAAACCCAGGCTGACCTTATCGCTAATAAGCCCCGCCGTCGCTCCCATACCAAAAGACAGGCCGTACCACAGTGGGTTGAGCACACTGGTGTGGCTGCCCAATTGCTTGGTGCGCTCCTCGCACCAGGCCAGGTGGTCGATCTCTTCGTCCGCTGCCTCTTCCATTTCCTCGCGCACCTCGGGCAGCTTGGCGGTTAAGGCCTGGCCCTGATAGAGGGCCTGGGCCATGACCTCGCCAGTGTGGTTTACCCGCATTAAGCCCGCCGCGTGGCGCCGCTCGGTCTCGCTCATCTCGGCCTCGCCACAGGGGTAGGCGGGCGAGGGGCGGGCGTGGGCCTGGGTTTCTGGGCTTAAGGTGCGCAGGGCCCGGTCGGCCTGCTTAAGCAGCAGGTCTAGGGGGCTGAGTTGGCGGATATCGGGCTTGCTCATAAGGGGGCTCTCAGAATGGCGGGCTGGCCTCGGGTGACGCTTATGCTCTATTCTAATACAGTTGGTGAATTTACGCAGAGATATTGATATGAGCTTAAAAGTCGATTTGGCCTCAGTTCTGGATGGGCGCCCACCGCTGGTGGTGCTGGAGAGCTACGATGAGAAGACCGCGCTGGATCAGCTGCTGAGCGAGGCGCGCAAACGGCGTCAAAACGTGCACCGTTGGTCGGCCACCGATGGCCTTAACCGGCTGACCTTTGGCCCCCAGATCAGCATGGACAGCCACACCCACGAGCCAGAAAAGCTGCTGCAGCATATCAAGGCCCAAAACCAGGCGGCGATGTATGTTATGTGTGATTTTCACCCCTACTTTAACGACAGCCCGAAGATCATTCGGCTGTTAAAAGATATTGTACTCAACCACGCCGGGGTGGCCCACACCCTGGTATTTGTCAGCCATAAAATGGAATTGCCAGCGGAGCTGGTGCGCTACAGTGCACGGGTTGAGCTGGTGCCCCCCAGCGATGAAGAGGTGATGGCCATTGTGCGCGAGGAGGCCACTAAATGGGCTGGCGAGCACAGCGCCGATAGGGTTAAGGCCGACCAAAAGGCTCTGGATTTATTGGTCGCCAATGTTCGCGGTTTGGGCCAGCAGGAAATTCGCCGCTTGGTGCGCGGCGCGATTGCCGATGATGGCGCCATTACCGAAGAGGATATTCCGGTACTTAACCGCGCCAAGTTTGCGCTGATGGATATGGAAGGCATTCTCAGCTTTGAATACCGCACCTCGAAGTTTGCCCAGGTGGGGGGCTTGGATAATTTAAAACAGTGGCTAAAGCAGCGTCAAAAAGCGTTTGTTAAACCCGGTAAAGACGACGATGTGCCCAAGGGTGTGTTGCTGTTAGGTGTTCAGGGCGGCGGCAAAAGCTTGGCCGCTAAAGCGGTGGCGGGCATGTGGGATTTGCCGCTGCTGCGTTTGGATATGGGGGCGCTCTACAATAAGTATTTTGGCGAGACCGAGCGCAATCTGCGTGAGTCTCTCAGCCTGGCCGATAATATGAGCCCCTGTGTATTGTGGTTGGATGAAATTGAAAAAGGCCTGGCCCAGGGCTCGGATGATCACGGCACCAGCAAGCGGGTACTGGGCACTTTATTAACTTGGATGGCCGAGCGCGATAAGCCGGTGTTTATGGTGGCCACCAGCAACGATATCAGCTCACTGCCGGCGGAACTGGTGCGCAAGGGCCGCTTTGATGAGATCTTTTTTGTGGATTTACCCGGCCCCGAAGCGCGCCAGAAGATCTTCGAAATTCATCTGGCCAAGCGTGGCTATAGCGGCGAGATGGATTGGCCTGCGCTAATGGCTGCCTCCGAGGGTTTTACCGGGGCGGAGATAGAGCAGGCGATTATCGATGCCGGCTATGCCTTTGGCTCGGGCAAGCGCGACCTGGGCAGCCTGCCCACGGAGATGTTATTGGCCGAGTTGCACACCAGTGTGCCCCTATCCCAGGCCATGGCCGAGCAGGTAAATGCCCTGCGAATGTGGGCGCGGGATAGGGCAGTGTTGGCCTGATATAGCCATCTTATAAAAGAGAGATCCCCGCATTGGCGGGGATCAGGGCAAACATAAATACAACTCAGCTGGGCCTACTGCTCTCGGGCGATGGCCCGGTAGCCAATATCGCTGCGGTAAAAACTGCCTTGCCAAGAAATTTTCTCAGCCAGTTTATAGGCACCCGCCTGGGCTTCGCTAACGCTATTGCCCAGGGCGGTGGCGCAGAGCACTCGGCCACCGGCGGTAACCACTTGCTCGCCATCGAGGGCGGTGCCGGCGTGGAAGACCTTGGCCGCCTCACTCTCGCCGAGACCCAGGCCGCTG
>JAOXRV010000182.1 GCA_025800435.1 Cellvibrionaceae bacterium
CGGTGGCATCCAGCTGGCCCAGTAAGTTATCCACAAAGAAGCCGCGCACTGGGGTCATCTGCTGCAGGCATTCAAAATCATCGGCGCTGAAATCAACCTTACTTTGTTTGGCGGTCTCGGCTCCGGCATTGACGCTGATGGCGGCAGCGGCCAGGGCCGCTAACCAGTATGCTTTATAATTTTTTATCATTATTCTCTCGCTTGTTTTGTTGTTAAAGAAGGCGTACTACTTGGGTATCCGGGTCCCGGTGCAGTCCCGCCTGTTGTAGTGCGTCTAGGTAATTTTGCCAAAGTTGCTCGCGGTTTTGTCCCAGCTCGCGTAAATATTGCCAGCTGTAGATGCCGGTGTCGTGACCGTCGTCAAAGCTCAGGCGAATGGCGTAGTGGCCGTTGGGTTCAATTGCGCTGATGGCGACGTTTTTCTTACCGTGTTGTAACACCGCCTGACCGGGGCCGTGGCCTTTAACCTCGGCCGAGGGCGAGTGCACGCGCAAAAACTCGGCGTCCAGTTCATAGCAGTCATCGTCAAATTCAATTTCCAAACGCTGGCTGCGCTGGTGAAACTCAATCCGTTTGGGGGTCATCACAAATCCTAAAATATCTCGCCTAGCCGGGCTTGCCGTCGGCCCTGGGTGCTAGCAGATGGGGTATAAATTCATAGGCAAATAAACCCAGCGCCAGGGCCCAGCACAGGGCGGCGCTATCCCACAGCGGAGTGAGCGGATAGATGCCGGCAATTAGGCGCAGGACAGCGGCCAGCAACATTAACACATAGCTGGCCACCATCAATTTGCTGTGGATCAGGGGCCGGCCGCTGTGGCCGAGGCTAACGCGGCCAATAAAGCCCAGGGTCATGGCGCCCATGGTGGCCACTGCGGCGCTGTGAACCCACAGTGTGACAGGGCTCAGTTGTAAAATAGTGAGGGCCTTTAAGATAAAGCTCAGGCCCAGGCTTAAATAGGCGATATGCAGAATCCACAACATGGGTTTTTGCCACAGTGCCAGGCCTTGCCAGCTAAACCAAGTCAACAAAATGGCCAGTGCAAACAGGCCGCTGAGACCGGCCTGAAGCATGGCAAAGCCCTCGCCCAACAGCCCAGCCAACAGCTGCGCCATGCCCAGGCACAGTAAGATTAACGGCCGCTGGGGTGAGGCCGCCGGCTGCACTGCGCCGCCGGTGCCATTGCGGGTAAACATCGGCATTACCCGGGCGCCGATGATAGTGATCAGCATCATTATCAATTCCAGCGCCAGCTTAAGGGGCAATAAAATATCCAGCTGCAGCCGCCCGTGCAGGCCTAGATGGTAGATCAAATTACAGATAAAAAAGCCCAGTAAAATCGGCACAAACATCAAATTGCGCCAATTGCGGCCGGCGACAATCGGCCGTGCCAAGACGATGGCCAGCAGCGGCACAAACGCCAGATCGAGCGCGCTTAGCCAAGGGCTCAGTGGCAGCAATAAGAACAGCGGCCGGGGCAGTAACCACAGCAGCAAGAGGCTACCCAGCAGCCAGCCCCGGGCAGTATCCAGGCCGGTCCAATTGCGCACCGCGGTCAGCAAAAAGCCCGCAATAATCGCCAGGCCATAGCCAAAGATCATCTCGTGGGCATGCCAGCCGTACAAATGCCCCAGCGGCGCCGCCCACAGCCCCCGATACAATGTCACCCACACCAACATCAACACAGCCCCAGCCATAGCCCCAAAGGTAAAAAACGGCCGAAAGCCAACACTCAAAAACACCCAGCGAGGGGCTTCGGTTTGGGGTTCATTTAACTGTATTAAACTCATGGGTACACCTGGGTTCGTAACACCGGCCCGCAGCGCCAGCCATAGATTCCCGCGTCCGCGGGAATGACCTAGCAGCGACACTGCCGAAACGATAAAGCGGAATAAACCCATTTTACCCAATCTAACCGCCCAAGACACAAAACCCATAAACCCAAAAGGGGTAGAAGGCGAGGTGGTTTAGGTATCGAGCCTTGTATTGAGGGGGATATGAAAACGCGCAAGCGCAACTCAAACCCAGAAGCACCCCAGCCTCAAGAGCAAGCGAAGCTTGCTTTCTAGAACGAAGGCACGAACAGTCTTGGCAGGAGCTAAAGCGCGAGCGGAGTGGCAAGCAGAGTCGCACCTCTGCGCCGCCGCGTAGCGTGCGGAGTCACGAAAAAATCATGGATGATTTTTTGTGACAGTAGGTAAAAAGAAAAAGCCCCCGAAGGTTCAAGGGCGAAAGGAGCATTACGCCTATTTAACCATAAATAGGCGCCAAATTTAAGAACTAAAGGATGAAACGACTCAAATCTTCATCCTGCGCAAGTTCACCCAGCGCCTCATTAACGTAGTTAGCGTTCACTACAACCGGCCCCCGGGCATCACTGGCGTCAAAGGAGACCTCCTCCAGCAGCCGCTCCAGTACCGTGTGCAGGCGCCGGGCGCCGATATTCTCGGTGCGCTCGTTAACCTCGTAGGCGGTCTCGGCAATACGGCGAATGCCGTCCTCGGTAAACTCCAGCTCCAGCCCCTCGGTGGCCAGCAGGGCTTGCTGCTGTTCGGCCAAGGAAGCATTGGGCTCGACCAGGATGCGCTCAAAGTCCCCAGCGCTGAGGGCTTCCAGCTCCACCCGGATGGGCAGGCGGCCCTGTAGCTCGGGGATCAGGTCCGAGGGTTTGGCCAGGTGAAAGGCGCCGGAGGCCACAAACAGGATATGGTCGGTTTTGATCATGCCGTGCTTGGTGCTGACGGTGCAGCCCTCGATCAGGGGCAATAGGTCACGCTGTACCCCCTCGCGCGAGACGTCCCCGCCGGAGGCTTCCTGGCGCTTGCAGACCTTGTCAATTTCGTCGATAAAGACAATGCCGTTCTGCTCGGCGGCGCCAATCGCCTTGGCCTTTACCTCCTCCTCGTTAATCAGCTTGGCGGCCTCTTCGTCCTGTACCTGCTTAAGGGCCTGCTTGACGGTGATCTTGGTCTTTTTAGTCTTGCCGCTGCTCATGGAGGAGAACATATTTTGCAGCTGGCTGGTCATGTCTTCCATACCGGGTGGGGCCATAATCTCCACACCCACTGGGGTGGCGGCCAGTTCCAGCTCAATTTCTTTATCGTCCAGCTCGCCCTCGCGCAGTTTTTTGCGGAAGATCTGGCGGGTGCCGCTCTCGGCTTTTTCGCTCAGGTCTTCGCCCCTGGCCGGGGGCAGCAGGGCATCGAGGATACGCTCTTCGGCGGCGTCATAGGCCCGGTGTTCAACCTTGGCTTTTTCTTGCTCCCGGTGCATTTTGATCGACATGTCGACTAGATCGCGCACAATCGACTCCACATCCCGGCCAACATAGCCCACTTCGGTAAACTTGGTGGCTTCAACCTTGATAAAGGGGGCATTGGCAAGCTTGGCCAGGCGCCGGGCGATTTCGGTTTTACCGACCCCGGTGGGGCCGATCATCAGGATATTTTTAGGGGTGATCTCGTTGCGCAGCTCTTCGGCTAGCTGCATCCGGCGCCAGCGGTTGCGCAGGGCAATGGCGACCGCGCGCTTGGCGTCTTTTTGGCCAATGATATGTCGATCCAGTTCGTGGACGATTTCACGGGGGGTCATATTCGACATGGTTTAATACTCTAATTCTTCGATGGTGTGGTTCTGGTTAGTGTAGACGCAGATATCGCCGGCAATGGTCAGGCCTTGTTTAACGATATCGGCCGCCTCCATATCGGTGTTGTCGAGCAGGGCCCGGGCCGCCGATTGGGCAAAGGGGCCGCCGGAGCCAATGGCGATCAGGTCGTCCTCGGGCTGAATTACATCGCCGTTGCCGGTGATAATCAGCGAGGCTTCTTTATTGGCCACCGCCAGCAGGGCTTCGAGCTTGCGCAGGGCGCGATCTGAGCGCCAGTCTTTGGCCAGCTCAACCGCGGCCCGCACCAGCTGGCCATTGTGGGCTTCGAGCTTGGCCTCAAAGCGTTCAAACAGGGTAAAGGCATCGGCGGTGCCGCCGGCAAAGCCGGCCAGTACCTTGCCGCCGTGTAGGCGCCGGACCTTGCGGGCATTGCCCTTCATCACGGTGTTGCCCATCGACACTTGGCCGTCGCCGCCGATGACCACCTTGCCGTTGCGGCGGGCGGATAAAATAGTGGTGCCTCGATATTGTTCCACGGGAGATCCTATCTAGATTAAATGGCAGGGGCGGCGGTGCCGCGCTATGGGGAATAGATAGGGGCTGTGGCTTATATTTTCAAGAGTGGGTTATATCTAGAGCATTTCCGCGAAGGCGAGCGACCATCAAACCCCTTGTTTTTTGTTTGGATCAACAGTGGCTTCGACCCCGAGTCTTGTGGTGGGTAAGGGATTCTGGGGGACGCATAAACCCATCCTTGGGGCTCTCGTCCGCCATCCCTGGCTCCCAAGCCCCCAGAATCCCTTACCCACCACAAGACTCTACAGCTAGATGA
>JAOXRV010000215.1 GCA_025800435.1 Cellvibrionaceae bacterium
GGGTATTGGCACTTCTCGATGATCAGAGAAGGTTTTAGGTAAGTACTTTTTAAATTCATTACTTAAAACTAATGCACCGTACAGACCATGCAGGGATCAAAAGACCTCACAACGTGTTGTACGGCGACAGACTGGGCGGCCTCTTCGCTCTCAAGAGGAGTATTTTCCAGCGCTTGCTCTAAGGCACCGGGCTGTTGGTTGGCATCGCGGGGGGAGAAGTTCCATGTGGTGGGTGCGATGATCTGGTAGTTTTTGATCACGCCGTTTTCTAATGTTACCCAGTGCCCAAGGGAGCCGCGGGCGGCTTCTAGCAGGCCTGCGCCCTCGCCCTCTTTGGGTAGTTTGGCGGTGTTGCAAAAGGGCTCGCTCGGGTCGATCGCTTTTGCCCAACGCTGCATCTGCGGGATCACAAGCGCCAGTTCAAGCAGCCTTGCCACAATGCGGCTATGCACATTGGCGCCCTGCTTGGCGATAAGGTCCATGACTAATGGATTGCCGTTAATTGCTTGGCGGGCGATGGCTCCCACCTCCACCACTTGGTTGCCCAGCCGAGGGGCTTTGCACCAGCTGTAGGCCTCTTCGTTTTGTAGTGTGGGCACGGTGCGCCCGCGAATTGGGTGGCGTGGTGTATCGCTCTCCATCCAGCCGTGGCTGACATCTTCGGTGATGCTGCTAACAGCTAGATCTCCGGCTTGATCACCAAAGTAGGTGCCGCGTTTAAAAAACGCCGTGCCATCCAAGGGGTAGTTGCCGTAAGACATAAACTGATCAGTGGCGCGGCCTAATGTGTCTAGTTCTAGGCTTTGGCTGATATGCAGAAAACGGCGTAGATCCGAGCTTTGCCAATCGGCCTCTTCTGACCACTGTTGTAGCTGCTCT
>JAOXRV010000220.1 GCA_025800435.1 Cellvibrionaceae bacterium
AGCGCAAGACAAAACCTATAACCAGTTACGCTCTGAAGTGCTGACGTTTTTGTACGAAAAACAGCGCAAAGTAGAACCCCTTAAGCCCGCCCAAGACAAGGCGCCCAAGCGTGACAGCGCCGCCCAGGGTTAAGTTCTTAATTACCAAGACCAAACTACTAACAGGATCAAACAATGAAAATGCCGACTGATAAAACTGGATTAGCCCTGGCCCTGCTGGCCGCCAGCTCAAGTGTGGTCGCCAGCGCCGAAGATTTGCTCGATGCTAAGCTCGATATGCGACTACGTTATGAAAACGTGCAGCAGGACAATGCCCTGAAAGATGCCGACGGCCTAACCCTGAGAACCCGGCTCAGTGTTAGCAGTAAAGAGATCGAGGGATTTTCTGCGCACATCGATATTGAAGACTCGCGCAAGTTGTTAGGGGTAGATGATTTTAAAGACACGGTCGGCAACGGCAATGGCTGTTCAGTTATCCCCGATCCAGAGACCACCGAAGTCGACCAAGCCTATATTAAATACAAAGCCGGCGGCTTTAGCGCCAAACTTGGGCGCCAGGTAATCACTCGGGATGGCCAGCGTTTTATTGGCCATGTGGGCTTTCGCCAAGATCGCCAATCCTACGATGGCTTGAGTCTGGCCTATCAAGCCGATGGCCTAAGCCTGAGTTATGCCCATATCAGCAAGCGCAACCGCATCTTTGCCGAGCAAAAAGATCTCGACGCCAAAGACCATTTATTCAATCTCTCCTATAAAACCGAAATCGGTAAGCTGGTGGCTTATGGTTATTTGTTGGAGCTAGATCAGAGCGCCGCCAACGGCATTGATACCTACGGCCTGAGCTTTAGCGGCAAACAAAAATTCGATGGTTGGGCATTGTCTTATGCGGCCGAATACGCCACCCAAAGCAGCACAGTGGGCGCGAGCGATTACGATACCAGTTATACCAAGCTTGAGCTGGGCGCTGGCGCTGGCGGGCTTAAGGCCAAGCTTGGCTACGAGGTCTTGGGCTCTGACGATGGCAACTATGGCTTTGCCACACCGCTGGCTACCCTGCACAAATTTAACGGCTGGACCGATCAGTTCCTGGGCACCCCTAAGCAGGGTCTACAGGATATATACATAACCCTGGGCGGCAAAGCCGGCGGCGGTAAATGGCTGTTGGCCTACCACGATTTCGCCGCTGATCAGACCACTCCGGGCATTGATGATCTCGGCAGTGAGCTGGGCGTGCAGTTTGTCTACCCGTTCGCCAAGCGCTACTCGGTCGGGCTTAAGTACGCCCAGTATTCGGCCGGCGATGCCGCCAGTAATAAAGTCGATACCGATAAATTATGGCTTTGGTTGGGCGCCAAGTTTTAAGCCCCCAGGTCTTATAGTTTAAGCATCAACGCCGTGAGAGAAAGCAATGAACCATAACAAGGTACTGGTAGTGGGCAATGGCATGGTTGGCCACCATTTTGTCGAAAGCTTGATCGAGGCCGAGCCCGAGGCCAAACTCACTGTCCTGTCCGGCGAGTCCAGGCTGGCCTATGATCGGGTGCATTTGTCCGAGTTCTTCGGCGGTAAAAGCGCCGATGACCTGGCCTTGACGACTGCCGAGCATTACCGCCAGATGGGGGTGGAGTTTTACACCGAGCAAAAAGTAGTGGCAATCGACCGCGCGGCAAAATGTGTCAGCAGCGCCAGCGGCGCCCAGTACCACTACGACAAATTAGTACTGGCGACTGGCTCCTACCCGTTTGTGCCGCCTATTGCCGGCGGTGACCAGCCCCACTGTTTGGTGTACCGCACTATCGATGACCTTGAGGCCATCGCCGCTTCAGCGGCGGTCAGTAAAGTGGGGGTGGTGGTCGGCGGTGGCCTGCTTGGGCTGGAGGCGGCCAACGCCCTTAAACAACTGGGCCTGGCGACCCACGTTGTGGAGTTTGCGCCACAATTAATGGCGATGCAGCTCGATCCGGTCGGCGGCGATTTACTAAAGAGCAAAATTGAGCAACTCGGGGTGGCGGTGCACACCACCAAGGCGACCGAAAAAATCATCGCTGGTGAGCAGTGTCGCTACCGCATGTGTTTTGCCGATGGCGATCATTTAGAGACTGACCTGATTTTGTTTTCCGCCGGTATTCGCCCTCACGATGAGTTGGCCCGGGCCTGTGAACTGGCCGTGGGCGAGCGCGGCGGTATTATGATCGATAATTACTGCCAGACCTCAGACCCAGATATCTACGCCATCGGCGAGTGTGCGCTGTGGGATCAACGCATCTTTGGCTTGGTGGCACCGGGGTATCAAATGGCCAAGGTGGTGGCCAAAGTCCTGCTCGACAGCAACAGCGAGATGCAGTTTGAAGGCGCGGATATGAGCACCAAGCTTAAGTTGCTGGGCGTTGATGTTGGCTCGATCGGCGATGCCCATGGCAAGACCCCGGCGGCCCTAAGCTATAGCTATGAGAATCAACCTGAAGGCATCTATAAGAAAATTGTCGTCTCCGCCGATGGCAAGCAATTATTGGGGGCAGTGCTGGTTGGCGATTGTGCCGAGTACGACACCCTGCTGCAATACAGCCTTAATAATATTGAGCTGCCCGAGGCGCCAGAAGCCTTAATTTTACCCATGGCTGATGCGGCCCCTGGGCTCGGTGTCGAGGCGCTGCCCGACAGCGCCTCGATTTGCTCCTGCCACAACGTGAGCAAAGGCGATGTGGTCGCCGCTATTGACGACGGTGCCTGTGACTTGGCGGCGGTTAAAAGCTGTACCAAGGCCAGCACTGGCTGTGGTGGCTGCAGCGCGCTGTTAAAGAATTTAGTGGATACCACCTTGGCCCAGCGCGGGCTAGAGGTAAACACCGATCTGTGTGAACACTTTGCCTATAACCGTCAAGAGTTGTTCGACATCATTCGAGTGGAGCAAATAAAAACCTTTGCCGAGCTACTGGGCCGCCATGGACAGGGGCTGGGCTGCGATATTTGCAAACCCACGGTAGGCTCTATCCTGGCCTCGCTGTGGAACGATTATGTGCTGGAGCCGGACCATGTGCCGCTGCAAGATACCAACGACACCTATCTTGCTAATATGCAAAAAGACGGCAGCTACTCGGTGGTGCCCCGTATCGCCGGCGGTGAAATTACCCCGGATAAATTAATTGTCATTGGCCAATTAGCTAAAAAATACGATTTGTACACCAAGATTACTGGTGGTCAGCGGATCGACTTGTTTGGCGCCCGCCTGGAGCAGCTGCC
>JAOXRV010000244.1 GCA_025800435.1 Cellvibrionaceae bacterium
CTACGGTCGTACTGAGTGCCGGGGCCAGCTGGCCTTGATGAGGCCAAAAAACGGCGGCCTTGTGGGCCTCCCCCGACAGAGGCGCGTACTCTACCAGTGCCCCGCCCCGCTGACAAGGCCCCAAGCCCCTTAAAAAGCAAAAAAATCGCCCTTGGCGGCTAACAAATTGTCTTGTTAAGCAATAGCTTAGGCCGGAGTCCTTAAGTTGCCTGGAAAAACCCGCCAGAGCCAAAGTTGCTGGCCTTTTTGCCCCCCAAGCGGCACAATCTGCCCTTTTCAGGTGCCGCTTACCCAACCATGAGCCCAGAGCTGAGCATTATCATCATCAACTACAATACCCAGGCCTTAACCGAGGCCTGTATTGAGTCGATCTATCGCCACCGGGGCGAGCTGGCGCTGGAAGTAATTTTGCTGGATAACGCCTCAGAAGATGGCTCTAAGGCCCACTTTAGCGCCCTTGCCGAAGCTGGCCAGTGGCCCGGCTTTCGCTACCAATACAACCTTACAAACCTCGGCTTTTCGCGGGCCTGTAACCAGGGGGCGGCGATGGCCAGTGGCGCCCAGCTATTCTTTTTAAACTCCGATACCGAGTGGCAAAACAATGTCGGCCAGACCCTGCTGGAGGCGCTGACGGCAAACCCCGAGGCGGGCATTGTGGGGCCGCGCTTTGCCAATAGCGATGGCAGCTTGCAGGTCTCCTGCCGGGATTTTCCCAGTTTGGGCATTGGCCTGCTGAAATTTTTCCCCTTTTTAAAGCCGTTTTTAAAAGACGCCCAACGCCGCTATTATCAAGGTGAGCGCGACTATAATAAGGCCCAGGCTGTCGATACGGTCAGCGCCGGCGCACTGTTAATACCGGCCCAGCTGTTTGAGGCGATTGGTGGCTTTGATGAATTTAGTTTTATGTATGGCGAGGATGCGGATATCTGTCGCCAGGTGCGAGATACGGGGCGCCAAATTTGGTTTATACCTGCCGCTAAGCTGCTCCACCACGGCGGTCAGAGCAGTCAATTAAACTCTAGCCGGGCCATCTGGTCATACTATCTGGCGTTTTATCAGCTTTATAAAAAATACTATTTTGGCCCCTGGGCGATGCTGCTAAAGCCCTTGTTTATCGGCCGTGCCCTGTTGGGCCTGGCGCAAATTCAGTTTAAGCGCGATAAAAGAGTTACCTGGAACAATGGCTGAAGCGAGCGATCTGCCCACCCTGCCCCATGTGCTGCTAACCGGCGCCAATGGTTTTGTCGGCCGCGCTTTGTTTCAGGCCCTGCAAGCTGCGGGCTACTGCAGCCACTGCGTGATACGCCACCACTGGCGCAAGCAGGCCGAACAGGATTTCGCCGATGCCCACCGGCGCCACTATCTGCACAGCCTCAACAGCATGGTCGGCTGGCAACCCTGGTTAGAAGGGGTAGATGCCATAGTGCATACGGCGGCACTGGCCCATGTAGTTGAGCCGGGCGCGGCTGACAACGCCGAGCGTTTTACTCAGATCAACACCGATGCCACCTTAAACTTGGCTCGCCAAGCGGCCGAAATGGGGGTTAAACGCTTTATTTTTATCAGCACTATCGGCGTGCACGGCAACGGCGCCAATATGGGCGCGATCAATGAAAAAAGCCCCATTAAGCCCTATAACGCTTACACTCAGTCAAAGCTTGCAGCCGAACAGGGCCTGCGCGAGATCGAAGCCAATAGCCGCCTGGAAGTGGTCATTTTGCGCCCGGCGCTAATTTATGGCCCCGGCGCCAAGGCCAATCTAGAGCGGCTGATGGCCCTGGTCGACTCCCCCTGGCCGCTGCCGTTTCGGGGCCATCGCAATCGCCGCAGCCTGCTGGCACTGGAGCACTTGGCCGATATTGTCCTGCTGTGCCTAAATCATCCGGCGGCGGCGGGCCAGAATTATGTGCTGTGTGACGGCAACCCGCTGAGCACCGAAACTATTATTAAAGCCATAGGCCAGGGCCTACACAAGCCTCCGCTGCTGCTGCCCTGCCCCAAGGCCCTGTGTAAATTGCTGCTAAAAGGCTTAGGCAAAGGCCAGCTGTATGAAAAACTCTGGGGCAGCTTAGAAGTGGATAACCGCAAACTTGTCGAGCAACTGGGCTGGCAGCCCAGAGTGCAGCCGCTAGCTGGAATCACGGCCATGGCGACCCACTATCGACACACGCGCATGGCGCAACAGGAGCCCGCCGTTGAGCAGTAGCCATAACCTGGTATTTTTAATCACCGTGTTCGCCGGCAGTTATCTACTTAGCCGCAGCGTTATCAATTACGCGCTCAAGGCTAATATGGTCGACGTGGCCGGTCACCGCAGCTCACATCAGGGCACTACGCCCCGAGGCGGCGGCCTCGCTATCGTCATTATGAGCCTTTTGGCCGGCGCCTACCTGATGTGGCTGGGAACATTGCACCCGGCCCTCTACCTACTGTTATTTGCCCCCGCCGGCCTAGTGGCACTGGTCAGTTTTATCGATGACCACCGGCACCTGCCCAAGGGCCTGCGCCTTGGGCTACATATTATTGGGGTTTCGCTGTTTTTAGTCTTAAGCCCCGGCCTGCCCGAAATAAGTTTTGGCAATTGGCAACAGCATTTGGGCGCCTGGTGGATGCTGCCGATTGTATTTGTGTGCATGATCTGGCTGCTCAATCTATACAATTTTATGGACGGTATCGACGGTATCGCCAGTGTCCAGGCGTTGATGTACCTGGCCGGCCTCAATGGCTTAATCTGGCTACAGACAGGCCAGCTCGATCTGCTCAACCTGGCTATCTGCGCCGCGATTGGTGGTTTTTTGTGCCTGAATTGGCACCCGGCCAAGCTGTTTATGGGGGATATTGGCGCCTGCTTCCTGGGTTTATTGTTACCCTGCCTGGGCCTGTATTACGCCCTTAGTTACCAAATTAGCCTGTGGGCCCCACTGATTTTGCTGGCAGTTTTTATTGTCGATGCGACCTGGACCTTAATCACCCGCATGAGCAGCGGCCAGGCCTGGAGCGAACCCCACCGTAGCCACGCCTATCAGATTCTCAGTCGAAAGTGGCACAGTCATAGCTTGGTAGTGTGTGCTATGCTCACTTTAATAGCAGCGTGGCTCTTGCCTCTAGCATTTTTGGCCGACCATTACCCGAACTGGGGTCTTGCGCTGTTTGGCCTAGCCTGCCTACCGTTACTGACCATCTGTCATATATTTGGCGCCGGTAGGCTAACTGAGCTATAGCAACAGCAATAGCTGGCACATACTACACAGGGACGGTAGAATTAGGGGTTAATCTGACCCTAATTCAAGGGCATCACAAGAGCAAATCCAGGGTCCCTAACTGACAGGGCTCGGACATAAATGCTGATGGAATAAATGCTAAATCATATTGTTAATACACCACGAGCGGTAAAGCGGGCTTTTTCTGTCGCCTATGAC
>JAOXRV010000264.1 GCA_025800435.1 Cellvibrionaceae bacterium
CAGTCTCACCAAGCACTTCGAGTGTTGGTGGTTGGCGGAAGCCTTGGCGCTAAAGTGCTCAATGAAGTGGTGCCAGAAGCGGTGGCACAACTTGAGCAAGATAGCATCGAAGTTTGGCACCAAACGGGTAAAAACAACCAAGCCAGCACACAAGCACTATACGATGCACATGGGCTTAAATGCGCCCGTGTGCATTCTTTTATTGATGATATGGCCGCGGCATATACATGGGCGGATGTGGTGATTTGCCGTGCCGGTGCGCTAACCGTCTCTGAACTGGCAGCCGCGGGAAAACCAAGCATATTAGTGCCGTTTCCACATGCGGTAGATGATCATCAAACAGGCAATGCCAAATACCTTACCGAACGTGGGGCAGGGGTATTAATGGCCCAAAATCAGCTAAACGCAGAGCGATTAGCGCAGGAATTAAACCGATTATTAAGCAACCCGAACGAGGTGCAGCAGATGGCCCAAAATGCCCATAAAGCGGCTCAACGTGGCGCGGCTGAGCGCGTTGCGGCGGTTTGCAGTGAATTGAGTAAGAGCAGGTAAATTAGGTGCAGCAAC
This sequence comes from Cellvibrionaceae bacterium, assembly GCA_025800435.1. Classification (GTDB taxonomy): domain Bacteria; phylum Pseudomonadota; class Gammaproteobacteria; order Pseudomonadales; family Cellvibrionaceae; genus Pseudoteredinibacter. Next base: position 568 of record JAOXRV010000264.1, read on the forward strand.
AAGTTAAATCCATTTATCAGGTGCCCGCCATGCGGCATGTCGAGCAAATCCACTTTGTGGGGATCGGCGGTGCAGGTATGGGCGGCATTGCTGAAGTATTAGCAAACCAAGGATATCGCGTCACCGGAAGTGATGTTGCTGAAAATGCGATGGTTAGCCGATTACGCGGCCTCGG
>JAOXRV010000286.1 GCA_025800435.1 Cellvibrionaceae bacterium
AAAGCTATAACTTAGCAGTATTGGTATTACCTGCAAAATCTGACGGCTGGTTTGCAGGTAGAGCCTTGGGGTGGGGCAGTGCTTCTGGGGGCTTGGGAGCCAGGGATGGCGGACGAGAGTTACAGGGGCGTATTTATCGCGTCCCCCAGAAGCACTGCCCCGCCCCAAGGCTCGGAGCCAAAGCCCCATAAAACCAAAGCCCCATGAAACCAAAGTCCCATAAAGCCAAAGCCCCAATATATTAGCGTTTCTCAACCAACTCTAAAGCTCGATCAGCAGCCGCGCGAACTTGGTCGGGTGCGGTGCCGCCGATATGGTTGCGGGCCGCCACTGAACCTTCCAGTGTCAGAACCTCAAACACATCTTCGGTAATTTCATCAGAAAACTGCTGCAGCTCTTGCAAGCTCATATCCGATAAATCTTTGTCTTCGGCCAGGCCATAGGCGACGGACTTGCCGACAATTTCGTGGGCATCTCGAAACGGGATACCTTTGCGCACCAGGTAATCGGCCAGGTCAGTGGCGGTGGAGAAACCGCGCTTGGCCGCCTCCAACATCACCGCCGGCTTGGACTG
>JAOXRV010000288.1 GCA_025800435.1 Cellvibrionaceae bacterium
AACGCTGTCACAGGCATCCGCACACAAGCCGCAGTCAATACACTCGTACTGCAGGCCATCGCGGATATCGATATCCACCGGACACACCTGTACACACCAATCGCAGTCAATACAGTCGCCCAGGCCTTTGGCCTTATAGTCCTCTCTGGCCTTGCGCTTACCACGGCTTTCACCGCGCGCCTCGTCGTAGGTTACCAGCATGGTATCGCGGTCGTACATCACCGACTGAAAGCGGGCATAGGGGCACATGTATTTACACACTTGCTCGCGCATAAAGCCGGCGTTGCCGTAGGTGGCGGCGGTAAAGAAAAATACCCAGAAGGCTCCAGCCGGGTGGGCATTGAAGCTAAACAGGTCGACCACCAAGTCCTGCACGCCATAAAAATAGCCAACAAAGGTGATACCCGTAACAAAAGATATTAGAAACCAGAGCCCGTGTTTAGCCGCTTTTTTGCGAAATTTGGTAAAGCTCATAGGGGCATTGTCGAGCTTGATACGGGCGTTGCGGTCGCCTTCGCACTTATCCTCTGCCCAGATAAACATCAGTGTCCACACAGTTTGGGGGCAGGTAAAGCCACACCAGACTCGGCCCACCAACACCGTCACCGTAAACAGGGTAAAGGCGGCGATAATCAACAGCCAGGCCAGCAGCATAAAGTCCTGGGGCCAAAAGGTGGTCCACAGAATATGGAATTTACGCTCCGGCAGGTCAAACAGCACCGCCTGGCGATCGGCGATGGTAAACCAGGGCAGCAGCACAAAACCCAACAGCAGGGGGATACCGGTATAGCGGCGCAAGCGCTGGTAAAAGCCTCGTACCTTACGGGTATAAATTTTATTGCTGCCTGCTGCGTACAGGTCGACATATTTGGTTTTGTCTTTAGAGTCGTCTTCCACTTGCGTGGTTGGAATCTTATCAGTCACGTTGAGACCTCTCGGGTTTGCCCGCTTAAAGCTTAAGGGGCGTCACGGCTAATTTGCCCGGCTTGGGGCTGGGCTTACATCACGCGCATGGCCGCTGTGCGGCTCTATAC
>JAOXRV010000291.1 GCA_025800435.1 Cellvibrionaceae bacterium
GTATTATGGCCCGGGCTCTGGCCGAGGCCGGGGTAAACGTCGTCAGCTATGCGCTGCAAGATAAGCGCGCCGATTTTTACTGCGGCGATATTAACTACCGTGGCGATGGTATCGAGTTTGAACTGTATACGCCCGCTGGCAGGGCGCGTCTGCATACTGCTTTATTGGGGCAGTTTAATCTCAGCAATTTGCTTGGTGTCAGTGCAGCGGCTATGGCTGCGGGCTTGAGCTGGCAGCAGCTGCAAGATTATCTGCCCAAGTTGGCGCCGGTAAAAGGCCGTATGCAGTTGTTTAATCGGGCCGGGGTTACCGCCATTATCGATTATGCTCACACCCCCGATGCCCTGGCTAAAGCACTGGCGGCCGTGCGCCAGCACTGCCGCGGTCAACTGGCTTGTGTGTTCGGTTGTGGCGGCGATCGGGATAAAGGCAAACGCCCGCAAATGGGCGAGATAGTCGCGGCCGAGGCCGACCGTGTCATCGTCACCAGCGACAACCCGCGCAGCGAAGACCCGGCTGCAATAATTGAAGATATCTTGCCCGGTATCGAGGCCCCAGCGGGGCGGCAGTTGGCAATAACGGTAGAGGTGGATCGGCGTTTGGCGATCGAGCAGGCCATTGCCAGTGCCGCCGACGGAGATTGTATTTTGATTGCCGGTAAGGGTCATGAGAACTATCAAGAGATCGATGGTCAGCGTCTGCACTTTGACGATTACGAAGTTGCCAGTGCCGCCCTAGCTCGACGTGCGCAACTGGGGGTGAGCGTATGAAGCCGATAAGACTGGCTGATATCGCCTCGGCGCTTGGCATTAACGCAGAGTTTAATCAGTGGGTGAACGCCGTCTGTACTGATTCGCGCAAGTTGACAGCGGGCGAGCTGTTTGTGGCCCTGCGCGGTGAGCACTTTGATGGTCACGCCTATTTAGAGCAGGTAGCCGCAGCCGGTGCCGTGGCGGCAATCGTTGAACGAGAGCAGCCGGGCCTGGAGCTGCCTCAGTTGGTGGTTAAAGATTGTTATGCCGCCCTCGGGCTTATCGGCCAATTGGTGCGGGCCAAGTTTAGCGGCCCCTTAATCGGTATTACCGGCAGTAGCGGCAAGACCACGGTTAAAGAAATGCTGGCCAGTATTTTATCACAGGCCGGTAATACCCTGTCTACCCGTGGCAATTTAAACAACCATATCGGTGTGCCTCTCACATTGATGGAACTCGGCGAAGAGCACGATTACGCCGTGATTGAGATGGGTGCCAGCGGCCCCGGTGAAATTGCCTATCTGTCCGCTCTGGCAAAACCCAGTGTGGTCATGGTGAATAATGTGATGGCTGCGCACCTGCAGGGCTTTGGCAGTCTCGATGGGGTGGCCATGGCCAAAGGTGAAATCTACCGGGGCCTGGCCGAAGGCGCCAAAGCGGTGATTAATCAAGATCAAGATTATGCCGAACGCTGGGCCTCGGGCCTGAGCGAATCGCAGATTTTGCGTTTTAGCTTAAATGAAGCCGCCGCCGATTTGTATGCGGACCAGCTACAGTTGCAAGACGATGGCTGTTATCAATTTCAATTGCACACCCCAGCCGGTGAAACCCAGGTGCAGCTCAGTATTCCCGGGCGTCACAATGTTGCTAATGGTTTAGCGGCGGCCAGCTGTGCATTTGCCTGTGGGATTGGCCTTGATTTAATAGCCGCTGGCCTTGCTAACGCCGACAGCGCCAGCGGCCGCTTGCAGCTAAAGCAGCACTGCAGCGGCGCCACCATTATTGATGATAGTTACAACGCCAATCCAGGCTCAGTTAAGGCCGCTATTGATATGCTGGCCGAGCGCGATGGCGAAAAATTTTTAGTGCTGGGCGATATGGGCGAGCTGGGTGAAAAAGCCCGCAGCCACCACGCCGATGTCGGCGCCTACGCCCAGGGCAAAGGCTTAAGTGGCCTATTTTGTGTGGGTGAACTGAGCAAAGCGGCCGCAGCCAAAAGCGATTGCGGCAAACACTTTGGTGATAAAACCGAATTAGTGGCCGCGCTGCGGCCTCTGTTGGGCAAGGATACAACAGTATTAGTGAAAGGCTCACGCAGTGCGGCAATGGAAACAGTAGTGGCAGCACTACTGGCCGAAGAACAGGGCGAGCACAACAACAATAAGGCGGAACCCTCATGCTAGTTTGGCTGGCCGAATACCTACAACAATACATCAGTGCCTTTGGGGTTATTCAATACCTGACCATGCGCGCAATCCTCGGCGTGATGACCGCCCTGGTACTTTCCTTGTGGCTGGGCCCCTGGATGATTCGTCGCCTCAATAGTTTGCAAATTGGCCAGTCGGTGCGCGATGATGGACCCGAGTCACACCTGAGTAAATCTGGTACCCCCACCATGGGCGGCACCTTAATTTTGGCCAGTATTTTTATCTCCGCTCTGCTCTGGTCTGATTTAACAAATCGCTATGTTTGGGTCACTCTATTAGTAACCGCCGCATTCGGCATGGTGGGCTGGGTTGACGATTACCGCAAGGTGGTCGAGTCCAACTCGCGCGGCCTGCCCGCACGCTGGAAATACTTTTGGCAGTCGGTGGCGGGCCTGGGTGCAGCCTGGTTTTTATACACCAGTGCCAGCAGCCCGGTAGAGACCCAGCTGTTTATACCCTTCTTTAAAAATGTCGCCATCGACCTGGGTGTTTTTTATGTCGTGCTTACCTATTTTGTGGTGGTGGGTTCGAGCAATGCGGTCAACTTAACCGATGGCCTCGACGGCCTGGCAATTATGCCAACCTGCATGGTGGGCGGCGCCCTCGGCATTATTGCCTATGTGTCGGGAAACACCTTGTTCTCAGAATACCTGCAAATTCCCTATGTGGAAGGGGCCGGTGAGCTGGTGGTGTTCTGTGCCGCCCTGGGCGGCGCCGGGCTTGGTTTCTTGTGGTTTAACACCTACCCGGCTCAAGTGTTTATGGGCGATGTGGGAGCCCTGGCGTTGGGGGCGGCGCTGGGTATTATCGCGGTGATTGTGCGCCACGAAATTGTGTTTTTTATTATGGGTGGCGTATTTGTCATGGAGACCGTCTCGGTGATCTTGCAGGTCGGCTCCTACAAATTAACCGGGCGGCGGATTTTTAGAATGGCGCCTCTGCACCATCACTTTGAGCTTAAGGGCTGGCCCGAGCCGCGAGTGATTGTACGTTTTTGGATCATTACTGTGATGTTGGTAATGGTTGGTTTAGCAACTTTGAAACTGCGCTAGGGCGTGGCGACAAGCACAAGGGTAAGTAGACAGTGGTCGAAATAATTAGCAGCGATAAAGTGACAGCGGTGGTGGGCCTAGGCCTTACCGGGCTGTCCTATGCGCGCTATTTAGAGCGGCAGCAGCGCCCCTTTGTGATTATGGACAGCCGCAGAAACCCGCCCATGCTCAATCAACTGGAGCAAGAGTTTGATTCAAGCCGGTTTATGCGCGCTCTGCATTTGGGGGGCTTACACAGAGATAGCCTGCTCAATGCCAGTGAGATTTTAGTCAGTCCCGGCTATCCACTGGATGATGAACTGCTGCGCGAGGCTGAGGCTGCGGGTATTAAAATTCACGGCGATATGTCGCTGTTTGCCGAACAGTGTACGGGCAAAGTGGTGGCCATTACCGGTTCCAATGCCAAGAGCACAGTTACCGCCTGGCTGGCACATATGGCTGAGCAAGCCGGCGCCAGTTATGGGGTGGGCGGCAATATTGGACGGCCGGTGCTTGAGCTGCTCGAAGAGGCGCCCAAGCAAATTTATATTTTGGAATTGTCTAGCTTTCAGTTGGAGGCGACACCCAAGCTCGACGCTGAGGTGGCTGCCATCCTCAATGTCAGCGCCGACCATATGGATCGCTACCCGAATATGATGGCTTATCACCGGGCTAAGCAAAAAGTCTATCGCGGCGCAAAACAAGTCGTTTGCAATCGCCAGGATTCCCTGACCCAACCCCTGCAAGTGTCGGACATGAAGCTGCTCAGCTTTGGCTTGGATAAACCAGATCTGGGCCAGTTTGGCCTGCGTTTTAAAGATGGCGAAGAGTACTTAGCCTGTGGCCTGGACTGCCTGCTGCCCAGCCATCAATTATCCCTGCCTGGGCGCCACAATATTAGTAATGCCCTGGCGGCGCTGGCACTTGGAACTGCAGCGGGCTTGCCAATGGCGGCCATGTTAGGGGCATTGCAGAATTTTAAAGGCCTGCCACACCGCTGTGAGCCGGTTGCTGAGTACCAGCAAGTGCTCTATATCAATGATTCAAAAGGCACCAATGTGGGCGCGACTATTGCCGCCCTTGAGGGCCTCGGCTGCCAGCGCAAATTGGTCTTAATTGCCGGCGGTGTCGGCAAGGGCGCCGATTTTGCGCCACTGCTAAAACCCATTGCTCAGTACTGCCGGGCGGTGGTGTGTATCGGTGCCGATGGCCCCAAGTTAATGCAATTGCTGGGCGACACAAATTGCGCCAGTGCCAAATCGATGCAGCAGGCAGTTGAGTTGGCTAGCAATTTTGCCGAAGCAGGTGACGCCGTTCTGCTGTCACCGGCCTGTGCCAGTTTTGATATGTTTGCCAATTTTGAGGCCAGGGGTGAAGCCTTTGCGGCGGCAGTGGCGACGCTGCAGGCGGGGGGCGCTAATGACTGAATTAAGCGCCGTTAAACTGAAACCCAAAGCCGCCGCACCCAAGCGTAAGGCTCCAAATCGCAAGGCCAGCCCCTATCAGCTGGGCCAGCAGCCAGCTCTGGATTGGCCACTGCTGACCCTGCTGTGGGCCATTGTTTCGGTGGGTATCGTGTTGGTGGCCTCGTCCTCGGTCAGTATTGCCGATGCCAGCTATGGCGACAGTTTGCACTTTGTTAAACGCCACAGTGTGTATTTGGTACTGGGCTTAATTGTGGCCTGTTTTGTGGCCGCTATTCCAAGCCGTCTGTGGCGGGATTTTGGGCCGATATTTTTGCTGATTGCGCTGGTGCTATTAACGTTGGTGCTGGTGCCTGGTCTGGGTAAAAAAGTCAATGGCGCCCAGCGTTGGTTTAACTTGGGCTTTATTACCATTCAGGCCTCAGAGCTGGTTAAGTTTTGTGTGATTGTGTTTTTTGCCAGTTACCTAAGTCGCCGCCAGGGCGATATTCTGCAAGGCTGGCAGGGCTTTGGCTTATCCATCGCCGCAATCGGTCTAATTAGCGGTCTGTTGATTTTAGAGCCGGATTTTGGCAGCACGGTGGTGATTGCGGTAACTGCCATGTCGATGCTGTTTTTGGCTGGCGTACGCTTGCACCAGTTTTTATTGCTGCTGGGTGTGGGCATTGCCGGCTTGGCCAGTATGGCGCTGTTGTCGCCTTATAGAATGAAGCGCCTGGTCAGTTACCTCGACCCCTGGGCCGATCAGTACGCCGATGGCTACCAGCTAACCCAGTCGCTGATTGCCTTTGGCCGGGGCGAGTGGTTTGGCACCGGGCTCGGCGGCAGTATTCAAAAAATGTTTTACCTGCCCGAGGCCCACACGGATTTTATTGTGGCGATTCTGGCCGAGGAAATGGGACTGTTTGGGGTGGTGTTAACCCTGTTGTTATTTGCCGCGTTTATCTGGCGCATTATGTTGATTTGCCGCCGTGGCATTGAGCAGGACGACAAATTTACCGCCCTGGCGGCCTTTGGTATTGCCGCCATGTTCGCCACCCAGGTATTGATTAACGTGGGTGTGGCCTCGGGTTTTTTGCCCACCAAGGGTTTAACCCTACCCTTTGTTAGCTGGGGTGGCAGTAGCCTATTGGCTAACTTTGCCTTGGTCGGTTTTTTGCTGCGCTTGGACTGGGAGCTGCGCCGCGCCGCGCAGACCAAGTCGCGGGTGGCGCGTATGCCCAGGGCTAAGAAAACCCAGGGGAGGGCGGTCGCATGAGCGTTGCTGAGAATGGTCTGATTGGGCAAAGCTATTTAATTATGGCTGGCGGTACTGGCGGCCACGTAATACCGGCGCTGACCGTTGCCAAAGAACTGCGTGCGCGCGGTGCCGAGATTGAGTGGTTGGGCACCCGCAGAGGCATCGAGGCGCGGCTGGTAGCGGCAGCGGATATTCCGCTGCACTTTTTGGACGTAGAAGGGGTGCGCGGCAAGGGTAAATTGGCCCTGTTAAAAGCGCCTTATTTAATTAATAAGGCTATCGCTCAGGCGGCTAAGGTTATTCGCCAGATGCAGCCCAATGCGGTGTTGGGTATGGGGGGCTTTGCCTCTGGCCCCGGCGGTATTGCAGCGCGCTTGGCTGGGGTGCCACTGGTAATTCACGAGCAAAACGCGGTGGCCGGGACCACCAATTGCCTGCTGGCAAAATTGGCTGCCCGACGCAAGCTGGAGGCTTTTCCCGGTGCTTTAAAGGGGGCCGAGTTGACTGGCAACCCGATTCGAGCTGAGGTCAGTGAGTTGTGGCAGCAAGGCGAGCGTATCGCCGAGCGCCTGGCTGGCGGTGGGCCACCCCAGGTTTTGGTGTTGGGCGGCAGTCTCGGCGCCCTGGCTATTAATGAAATGATGCCGGCAGCACTGGCAAAGTTTGAGCCAGACACGCGTCCGCAAGTGTGGCACCAGTGTGGTGAAAAACATTTGCTTGCTACCCGTGAGCAGTATCAACAAGCCGGGGTGGAAGCCAAGGTAGAAGCCTTTATAGAGGATATGGCCGCAGCTTATGCCTGGGCCGACTTTATTGTCTGCCGAGCCGGGGCCTTAACCGTATCGGAATTAACGGCTGCGGGTGTGGGTGCTTTATTGATTCCCTACCCTCATGCGATCGACGATCACCAGAGTAAGAATGGTCAGTGGCTGGTCGATGGCGGCGCCGCCTTGATGATACAGCAGCGTGAGCTGGATGCCGATAAATTGTGCGCAGTGCTGGGCGAGACTCTGCAGGCGCCGGAAAAATTAATCGCCATGGCGGCCGCGAGCCGCGAGTTGGCGCGCCCCAATGCCTGTGAGCGCATTGCGGAGATATGTATGGAGGCCAGTCATGGCTGATTATGTGATCGACATTCCCGAGATGCGGCGCATTCGTCGTATCCACTTTATCGGCATCGGCGGTGCCGGTATGTGCGGTATTGCCGAGGTTTTATTAAACCAAAATTACGAGATCTCCGGCTCGGATCTGCGCGAGTCTGCCACCACCATGCGCCTACAGGCCATGGGTGCAAAAATATTTATTGGCCATCAGGCTGAAAATATTGAAGGCGTGGATGTGGTGGTGAATTCAACCGCCATCGATGAGAGTAATCCCGAGATTGTCGAGGCCAGGGCCCGGCGCTTGCCGATTGTGCGCCGCGCCGAAATGTTGGCCGAGCTGATGCGTTACCGCCATGGTATTGCGGTGGCCGGTACCCACGGCAAAACCACGACCACCAGTTTGGTGGCTTCGGTATTGGCCGCCGGCGATAAAGACCCGACGTTTGTGATCGGCGGCTTGCTCAATAGCGCCGGTACCAATGCCAAGTTGGGCGGCAGCCGTTACCTGGTGGCAGAGGCGGACGAGAGCGATGCCTCGTTTTTACACTTGCAGCCGATGGTGTCGATTGTGACCAATATTGACGCCGACCATATGGAAACCTACGGCGGTGACTTTAATGCGCTAAAGAAAACGTTCGTTGAGTTCTTGCACAATCTGCCCTTTTACGGTTTGGCAGTGGTGTGTGGAGACGACCCGGTGGTGCAGGAAATTATTGCGGATATTTCGCGCCCGGTGCTGACCTATGGCATGGGCGAACACAATGACTTTTACGCCTACGATATTGAATCTGAAGGCATGGCCAGTAGCTTTAAAGTACGCCGCCCGGGAATCGATAAAGACCTGCAAGTTAGTGTCAACATGCCCGGCCTGCACAATGTGCTAAACGCTACAGCGGCCATCGCCGTGGCCACTGATGAGGGCGTTGACGATAAGGCCATCCAAACTGGCCTGGCCCAGTTTGCCGGTGTCGGCCGTCGCTTTGAAGTTTACGGCGAAATTGATGTGGGCCACGGCAGCGCCATGTTAGTGGACGACTATGGTCACCACCCCACCGAGGTGGCGGCCACTATTAAGGCGGTGCGCGCCGGCTGGCCCGAGCGACGTCTATTGATGGTGTACCAACCCCATCGCTATACCCGCACCCGAGATTTGTACGAAGATTTTGTTGAAGTGCTATCGACCGTTGATGCACTGGTGTTACTGGAAGTGTACAGCGCAGGCGAGGATGCGATTGCCGGCGCCGATGGTCGCAGCCTGTGCCGCAGTATTCGCACTCGCGGCAGTGTCGACCCGGTGTTTGCGGCCAGCACTGATGTGGTGCCTGAGTTGCTGCCCAATATTGTGCGCCCCGGCGATATTGTTATTACCCAGGGCGCAGGCAATGTCGGCAGTTTGGCGGCCCAGCTGCGGCAGAGCCAGTTTGGCCGCCAGTCGCAATAGCTAAACAAGTAAAAGACCGTAGAAGAATCGATATGAAACAAGGCTTGATCAACGACAAAGAGCAAATGCGCAAAGCGCTGGCCGGGGTGGGACCGGTGGCGGTGCTTTATGGCGGGCTCTCGGCCGAGCGCGACGTCTCTTTGCAAAGCGGTGCGGCTATCATTGACGGCCTTAAGTCACTGGGGGTCGATGTGCTGCCAATCGATATCAACGAGCAGGCGGTAGCGCAGTTGGAAAGCGCCAAGCCCGCGCATGCCTTTATCGCCCTGCACGGCGGTGCCGGTGAAGATGGCCGCATGCAGGCGCTGTTGGAATATTTACAAATTCCCTATACCGGCAGCGCTGCCAATGCTTGTGCCCACGCCATGGACAAGCGTCGCTGTAAATTCTTGTGGCGTGGCATGGGGCTGCCCAGCGCCGATTTTGCACTGCTGCAAGCGGATGACAACTGGGCTGAGGTATTGGCCTCGCTTGGTGGCAAGGTCATGGTTAAGCCGGCCACCGAAGGCTCTAGTATTGGCATGAGCCCGGCCAGCAGTGCCGCGCAATTAGAGCAGGCCTATCAATTGGCGGCCCAGTACGATCAGGATGTGATTGCCGAGCGTTTACTGGAAGGCGCTGAGTATACCGTGGCGGTATTGGCCGGTGAGGTACTGCCCCCCATTAAGTTGGAAACCGATAATACATTTTACGACTACGACGCCAAGTATATTGCCGATGACACCCGCTATTTATGCCCATGCGGTTTACCAGCTGAGCAAGAGCAGGCGCTAAAAGATTTGGCCAAGCAGGCCTTTGATAGCTTGGGTTGTCAGGGCTGGGGCCGGGTCGATGTGATGGCCGATAGCAGTGGCGATTTGTATCTGCTGGAGGTAAACACCGTGCCGGGTATGACCAGCCATAGTTTGGTGCCCATGGCAGCGGCGGCGGCGGGTTTGGATTTTGAATTACTGGTCGGCCAGATTTTGCTAGACAGCATAAAAAAATAATAACAGGGGGGGAGATGGCCGTGAGCACTAACATAGAGAAACGGGGGGCGGTACGCAAAGCCTCGCCAGTGGCCAGGGAGAAAATCCGCTGGGGCTATTTTCTCAGTATTGTGGTGTTGCTGGGCTTGGCTGCGGTGCTGGTGGAATACGGCCGCCAGCCGCTGTTAGAAATGGCCGACCGGCCGGTGGCTAAGGTGGTGGTGGAAGGCGAGTTTCGCCACCTCAATAAAGACCGGGTGGTAAAGCGTTTACAGGGCGTGATCGACCGCAGCTTTTTGCAGTTAAAGCTGGATAAGATCAAGGCGGAAATTGAAGCCGATCCCTGGGTTGAAAGAGCGGTATTAAGTCGCCGCTGGCCGGATCAATTGCTGGTGCAAGTGGTCGAACAAATAGCGATTGCACGCTGGGAAGATACAGGTTTTTTAAGTGTGCGCGGTGAGGTTATTGAAAGCGAGGACGCGACAGAACTGTTGGCTGATTTGCCGCTGTTGCACGGCCCCACCGAATCCGCGGCCCAGGTGATGGAAAATTATAAAAGCTTTAACCAACTGTTAGGGCAAATAGATTTGAGCATAGTGGCGCTGCGCGCCGATGAGCGTTTAAGTTGGCAGGCTCAGCTAAGTAATAATTGGCGGCTGGAGTTAGGGCGCCATGAAATTAACTCAAAGATTGAACGTTTGCTGCGGGTTTATCCGCGTACTTTGCAAGAGCACGCCGGTCGTATCGAAGCGATTGACCTGCGCTATGAAAATGGTTTTTCGGTCAGCTGGCGCGAGCCCTTAGCTGAACTGGTCGTCGCGAATTAATCGCCTCGAATTGAATCAATTGGCTGGGTTTCCAGTCGCAGTGGCCAAGGGCCGATAGGGGAATGTAAATGGCACATTCAAGCGAAAACAAAATGATTGTTGGCTTGGATATTGGTACATCGAAAGTGGTGGCCATTGTCGGCGAGATTGGTCTGGACGGTCAGATCGAGGTGGTGGGTATTGGCTCGCACCGTTCCACCGGCCTAAAAAAAGGCGTGGTGGTAAATATTGAATCCACCGTGCAGTCGATTCAGCGCGCGGTGGAAGAGGCCGAGTTGATGGCCGGCTGCCAGATTCACTCGGTCTATGCGGGTATTGCCGGCAGCCATATCCGCAGCATGAATTCCCACGGTATTGTGGCAATTAAAGACCGCGAGGTGTTTAGCCAGGATGTCGAGCGGGTAATCGATGCGGCTCAGGCAGTGGCGATACCAGCGGACCAGAAAATACTACATATTTTGCCCCAGGAATATTTAATTGATGAGCAGGAAGGGGTAAAGGAACCCCTGGGTATGTCTGGGGTGCGTTTGGAGGCCAAGGTGCACTTGGTAACCTGTGCCCAGAACGCGGCTCAGAATATTGAAAAATGTATTCGGCGCTGCGGCCTGGATGTCGAAGATATTATTCTCGAACAATTGGCTTCAAGCTATTCGGTGCTGACCGAAGACGAAAAAGAATTGGGCGTGTGCCTGGTGGATATCGGCGGTGGCACCACCGATATTGCTATCTTTACCGATGGCTCGATCCGCCACACCGGGGTGATTCCAATTGCCGGCGATCAGGTGACTAACGATATCGCTATGGCGCTGCGCACACCGACACCCCACGCCGAAGAAATTAAAATTAAATACGCCTGCGCCCTGGCAAAATTAACCGGCGTAGATGAGACCATTAAAGTGCCCAGTGTCGGTGATCGGGAGCCGCGCAACTTATCTCGCCAGGCCCTGGCCGAGGTGGTTGAACCGCGCTACGACGAGCTATTTACCCTGGTGCAGGCGGAGCTGCGCCGCAGTGGTTTCGAAGATTTAGTGGCTGCCGGAATCGTGTTAACCGGTGGCACCTCGAAGATGGAAGGGGTGGTGGAGCTGGCCGAGGAAATTTTTCATATGCCGGTGCGCCTGGGTGCGCCGCAGAATGTCACCGGCCTGTCGGATATCGTCAACAACCCCATTTATTCAACCGGGGTTGGGCTGCTTAATTATGGCGTGCAACAAAGCCAAGAGGGCAGGGCCGCCAATTACAGTAATAAAGAAAGCAGCAGCTCCTGGTGGGAGCGCTTTAAGAATTTGTTTTAGTGGCCCGATTGAGGGGCGCCGCGACAAGTAAGTGAATAATGATTGAAAACTAAGTGAGAATTGAGTTAGAACAAAGGGGAAAAATTATGTTTGAACTCGTCGATAGTGTACCGCAAAGCGCAGTAATCAAGGTTATCGGTGTCGGTGGTGGCGGAGGTAATGCTGTAAAGCATATGATCGCCAGCGATGTGGATGGGGTAGAGTTTGTCTGCGCCAATACCGATGCTCAAGCTCTTAAAGATGTCAGCACCGGAACAGTGCTGCAACTGGGTAACGCCATCACCAAAGGCCTTGGTGCCGGCGCTAACCCCGAAGTGGGCCGCCAGGCGGCGATGGATGATCGTGACCGCATTGCCGAGGTAATCGGTGGCGCCGATATGGTGTTTATTACCGCCGGCATGGGCGGTGGTACTGGCACCGGTGCCGCCCCAGTTGTGGCCGAGGTAGCCAGGGATATGGGTATCCTGACCGTGGCGGTAGTCACCAAGCCGTTTCCATTTGAAGGTAAAAAGCGTATTGCCATTGCCGAGCAGGGCATTAAAGAACTGACCGAAAGTGTGGATTCTTTAATTACTATCCCTAACGAGAAATTGCTTTCGGTACTGGGTAGCACCACATCGCTGCTGGATGCCTTTAAGGCGGCTAACGATGTGCTACTGGGTGCGGTGCAGGGTATTGCCGACCTGATTATCCGCCCCGGTATGATCAATGTGGACTTCGCTGACGTGCGCACTGTAATGTCTGAAATGGGCATGGCAATGATGGGTACCGGTAACGCCACCGGTGAAAACCGCGCCCGCGAAGCGGCCGAAGCGGCGATTCGTTCACCCCTGTTGGAAGACGTTAACCTGCAAGGTGCGCGCGGTATTCTGGTGAATATCACCGCCGGTATGGATTTGTCCCTGGGTGAGTTCACCGAGGTGGGTGATACGGTTGAAGAGTTTGCCTCTGGCGAAGCCACCGTGGTGGTGGGAACTGTTATCGACCCAGAGATGTCAGATGAGCTGCGCGTCACTGTGGTAGCGACAGGGCTTGGGGCACCAGTACAGCTGAAGCAAGCCGCCGAGACCAAGGTGGTGGTCGACAATACCCGTCGCCCCAATGGTCAGCCCGACTACCAAGAGCTGGATAAGCCCACTGCCATGCGTCAGCGTGCGGCGGCCCAGCCCGCCGTAGCGGCAGCGCTGGCAGACGATAAGGATATGGAATACTTGGATATTCCAGCTTTTTTACGTCGCCAGGCTGATTAAAAATCGAGCGCATTGAGTGCTTCAAGGGCCGCGGCAAGCCTAGCAGCTGTGGCATAAAAGTGGGGTGCATCTAGCGGGAAGTTGCCGTCAAAGTCCTAAACTTGGGGCTTAACATGGTTTCACGGTAACTTTTCTGTTAGTATGCGCGGTTTTTAGGGCCAGTGTGAGACGGTAACAGCCATATGATCAAACAGCGGACGCTAAAAAATGCCATACGTGCCACCGGCGTTGGTTTACATACCGGGGAAAAAATTTATTTGACCCTGTTGCCAGCACCGATTAATACGGGCATCGTGTTTCGACGGGTCGATCTCGATCCGGTGGTGGATATAGAAGCCAGAGCTGAGAATGTGGGCGATACCACTCTCTCGACCACTCTGGTTAAAGACGGTGTGCGGGTTTCCACCGTGGAACATCTACTATCGGCCATGGCCGGTTTAGGTATCGACAATGCCATTGTCGAGGTGAGCGCCGCTGAGGTGCCCATTATGGATGGCAGTGCCGGTCCCTTTGTGTTCTTGCTGCAATCTGCCGGTGTTGCCGAGCAGGATGCCCCGAAAACTTTTATTCGTATTAAACGCCCGGTGACGGTCACTGAAGGGGATAAAAAAGCCAGTTTTCTCCCCTTTGACGGTTTTAAAGTCTCTTTCAGTATCGACTTTGATCACCCGGTGTTTAAAGGCCACACACTCGATGCCTCGGTGGATTTCTCCAGTACTTCTTTTGTAAAAGAGGTTAGCCGCGCCCGCACTTTTGGCTTTATGCACGAAATCGAGTACCTGCGTTCTAAGGGCCTGGTTAAAGGCGGTAGCGTCGACAACGCCATCGTGGTGGATGAATACCGTATTCTCAACGAAGACGGCCTGCGCTACGAAGATGAATTTGTAAAGCACAAGGTGCTGGACGCAATTGGCGACCTGTATCTGCTGGGCCACAGCCTAATTGGCGAGTTTAAGGCGCATAAATCCGGTCACGCTCTCAATAACCAGTCGCTGCGGGTATTAATGGAGCAGGAAGACGCCTGGGAGACCGTGACCTTTGAAGACGATAAGGCTGCGCCCATCTCCTACATGAAGACGGTAATGTCGGTATAAGACCAAGTATTAAGTATTGGTTTGGCTCTTTTTTGAGCAACTTCTGTGGGGGTAAATTAAAAAAAGCCCCCTGTAAGCCTCTTGGGTTTTGACATCTTATCCATTTCCTTTATTATTTGCCCGGTTTTGTGGGGTTTTTCCGCGGGTTAACACCCAGTTCAGTCGGCCCTTCCCTGTAAGAAGATAAACCAGCTCACGCTGAGCTGATTACGCCGTTGGCACTCATTATTAGTGCTTTAAAGGCGGGGTGTTGCCGTTTCGCGGCCACCCAATCGAGTCATGGAGACGGCTTTCACTGTGAAAGTGGGTCTTGTGCACGGAGTGATGACGCCTGAGTCTTAAACATTCCGGTATTTGGCCGAAACAACAGTAACATAAGTCAGTAAAGCCTTACTTTAGGGGCTATACTTAACTTATTGATAATTAGGCGAATTGAATACGTGGCTTGAATTCATGAAGGTAATTCTGGTTGGAAAAAATCACAGCACCACCCGCAGCTTAACGGTGGGTACATGGAGTGTGGTGTTACTCTCGCTGTGCTTATTTGGTGTACCAGCTGTGTTTGGTGGCTATTGGTTGTGGCAGGCTAGCCAGTTGGCGCCCGAGCGAGAACTGCTAAGCAACGGCTCGCGCGAGGCGTGGCAACAAGAGTTGCAGCGACAAAAAGGTGAAATTGAAAAGGTTCAGCGCGAGGCCCGGGAAAAAGTAGCCGCTTTAACCCTGCGCATGGCTGAACTGCAGGCGCGCTTAGTACGCCTTGATGCCCTCGGTGAACGCTTGACCAATATCGCCAAACTCGATAAAGGCGAGTTTGATTTTAGCCATGCCCCAGCGGTGGGTGGCCCAGAGTCCAACAGCATGGGCGATGCCTACCAAACCCCCGAATTTATTGAGGCCATTAATGGCCTGACCGCGCAGATCGAAGACCGCGAGCAGCAACTTGAGATTCTCGATGCCCTGCTGGCCAAGCGCAAAGTCGAAAAAGATATATTCCTGGCTGGCCGCCCTGTCGCTAAAGGTTGGATGTCCTCCCGCTATGGCCGCCGTACCGACCCCTTTAATGGCAAGATCGCCTGGCACAACGGGGTCGATTTTGCCGGCAAGATGGGTTCGCCTATTATTTCGGTCGCCGCCGGTGTGATTACCTGGGCCGGTGAACGCTCTGGTTATGGCAAACTGGTAGAGATCAATCACGGCGAGGGTTTCTCTACTCGCTATGCGCACAACAGTGAAATTAAAGTAAAAGTGGGCGATGTGGTGAAGAAAGGCCACCAGATCGCAGCCATGGGCTCAAGCGGCCGCTCTACCGGCCCCCATGTACACTTTGAAGTTTATAAAAACGGCCGTGCCGTTGACCCCGCTTCGTATATCAATCGTACCCACCGATAACTAAGCCCCCCGCTTGAATCCCCCGGCGTCGCCCCCAAATTAAGGGCTTAGCGTCGGGCTTGGGCTTGCTCCTGCAAGCCCCATGGGGTTTACTAGCGCCCCTTTTGAGCCTCCGGGGCTCTACATTCAATATAATATGATGTAAACGAACTTATGCCGCCACGCGGTAAAGCCTGTGCCCAGGCTGGGCACAGTTAATTAACCCCCACATGCTGGGGCTGTAATAAATTGGAACCATATATGTTAGGCAAGCTGTTTAAAGCAATTTTCGGCACCAAGAATGGTCGTGAATTAAAGCGCATGGGCAAGATCGTCAAGAAGATCAACGCCCTCGAAGAGAAGATGCAAGGGCTCGGGGACGAACAAATAAAAACCGTCACCGCCGAGCTGCAACAGCGCTACCAAGACGGCGAAACCCTCGATAGCCTGCTGCCCGAGGCCTTTGCCCTGGTGCGCGAGGCCGGCTCCCGGGTGATGGGTATGCGCCACTTCGATGTGCAGATGATTGGTGGTATCACCCTACACGAAGGCCGTATTGCCGAAATGCGTACCGGTGAGGGTAAAACCCTGGTGGCGACCCTGCCCGCCTATTTGAATGCCCTGTCGGGCCTGGGTGTGCATATTGTGACGGTCAACGACTA
>JAOXRV010000294.1 GCA_025800435.1 Cellvibrionaceae bacterium
TATTGGTTTGTGCCCGGTGGGCGCATTTACAAGGGCGAATCTATCGCTGCGGCCATTGCCCGTATAAGCCAGGCCGAGCTTGGCTTTGCTATCGATTTAGAAGATACCCAATACCTAGGTTTGTACGAACATTTCTACCAAACCAGCAGCTTTGATGAAGGGGTTTCTACCCATTATGTTGTGAATGCCTTTGAGTGCCAGTTAAAGCGCTTTGGGGGCTCTTTGGCCCTGCCCGAAGACCAACACAGCGATTACCAGTGGTTGTCGGTGCCCGAGCTGCTAGATGATGAAAGCGTGCACCGCTATAGCCGCTGGTATTTTCAGCCGGGGGTGGGGGTTAAGCCTTGATGTTGTTATCTATCATTTATTCGACGTCAACTATCTTCTGTCAGCCTAAGCGGCTTCTACCACCATTCAATGGCTATTCAGTAAATTACCGGCGCGCGGCTGCGTCAGGCCGATTTTCTGGGCAAATTAAGTGAACTGGTAGCTCAGTCGGTTTAAATTGTTGGTGTTAACCGTCTTCCTGGCCTTGCAAAGGTCGTAGTTGTCTTGCAAGGCCAGCCAGCTTTCAGCACTGCGCCCCAATACGGCAGATAAGCGCAGGGCCATTTCGGGGCTGACATCACTTTTTCCATTTAACAGCCGGCTAAAGGTGCTTTTCGACACGCCGAGCGCCCGGGAAACACTGGCAGCAGTAATTTCAGGGAAAGGCTCAATGTAGGTTCGTTCAATAAGCTCACCTGGGTGCGGGGGGTTATACTGTACTAAGTTCATTAGTGGTAATCCTCGTAGTTAACAACGTAGGCGTTGCCATCTTCAAATTTAAAAACTACTCTCCAGTTGCGGTTGACATCAATAGCCCAGTGATCAGAAAGCTTTCCAGACAGTGGGTGTAGCCGATAACCAGGTATATCCATGTCTTCAATACAAGTTGCAGAGTTAAGAAAGGCTAGTCTGTCTTTTAGCTTTACTGCATGAGCAGGCTGAATCCCGGCGGTGCTGCCGGTGGTATAAACCCTCTCCAGGCCTTTATGTTTAAAGCTCTTGATCATTCCTTGATTCTAGCAGGGGGGTTGCGTGGTGCGCAACCGTGTGGCGCTTCTTTGCCAGGTTCGCGGCTAGCCAGCCTATTAGGTGTCAGGGGGTTCTAAACTACCAAAAATAGGATAAAATAGCAGATATTTTGTCTTATTTTTGATTTTGATGTTCAGTGGCCTGCCTATGAGCCTTGCCAATCAAGTTAGAGAGCAATTTAAGCGCCTGCCCGCTGGTGGTGTAATAGCCAGTCGCACGCTCCACCAATTATCAGCTGATACCCAGCAGGTCGATAAGGCGGCTTCTCGCCTGTATAAAACCCAGGGGCTTTGTAAGCTTCGTAACGGGCTTTTTTACAAGCCCTACAAAAGCCAGTTTTTTGGTGAGTTGCCCCCACAAGAGAAGGAGGTGCTGCGTTCAATTAAGGCGCAGTATGATGCCAAGATCACCCCATCTGGTGCGTTGGCCGCATACGAATTGGGGCTGTGTGCTAATCTGCCGGATTCCATTATCTATGAGTCGGATAAGCGTATCGGGCCG
Source organism: Cellvibrionaceae bacterium (assembly GCA_025800435.1). GTDB lineage: Bacteria > Pseudomonadota > Gammaproteobacteria > Pseudomonadales > Cellvibrionaceae > Pseudoteredinibacter. Next base: position 1,579 of record JAOXRV010000294.1, read on the forward strand.
GTCGACCTGGGCAACCACAAGCTTTATTTTCGTAAAATTGATGGCAATAAGTTTTATCGTATACAGGGGCCTTTACTAACCACGCTTAATGCCCTTGAGTTTCTGTGCCGAGAAAGCCAGGCGCTAACGCCCATGCAGGCAAAGCGGCTTAAGCGTTTGCTTAGCCGATACGCCCCCAAACAGATAACAGAGGCCGCAGCATTGTGGCCGCGTTGGTTTCAACATAAAGTGCAAGCGCTGTGCAAAACTCCGGTGCGCCCCTATATTACTGGCTTGAGTGCTCTAAATATTCCCTACCAGGGCAAGCAGGCAGATTGGCATCAAATGGGGATGCTTGATAGCAATAAGTTTCTAGTTGCAGGGCAAAACTACGAAAGTGCGCCAGGTAAACTAAACGACGAGCTGTTTGATTGCTCTGGCTTTTTAAGCAAACATAATATTGATGTTGGCACTACACTGTGTGCCCGGCCAATACGGGCAGTTAAGGATATTCTCTATACTAGTATTTTTAATAAGGGCCAATACCCCGGCTTTTTTAGGCTAGATCAGTTGATGCTGGATATGCCGGCTGCTGATATACAAACTGCCGTTATAGATCTGCTTTTGTATGCAGACGATAAGCAGAAAAAAATACTTCTTACCTGGGCAAAAGATAATGAACTGGACTGAAGCGCAGCAGCAAGAACACTTAGAGGTCATGAGCGCAATTTGCCACGGCTTGCGCGACAAGGGGCTGCCAATGGTTCTAAAAGGTGGAACTGCATTAAAAATTTGTTATGGGTTGGAGCGGTTTAGTGAGGATCTTGATTTCGATTGTGCAAAGTCTCTAAATTTGGAGTCGTTTATCAATGAGGTGTTCGCCCAGCTGGGTAAGGCTAAGCCCCATTTGCGGGACCCCGAAATTACCATTAAAAAAGATACCAATACGGTAAAGCGTTACCGTGTCGTTTATGCCAACGAAGTAAACCTAAAAATAGAGACCTCGCTTCGCGGCACGCCCGATGACAATGATATTGTCGAGATCAATGGCATACTGACTTATAAAATCAGCAAGTTAATTCAGCAGAAGCTGGGGGCATTGAATGGCCGAACTGCCGCCCGAGACCTGCATGATGTTGTTTACCTTTATGAGCATTTTCTGGAAGATTTTGGGGTTGATGAGTTGGAGGAGATAAACGAGCTTGCCGCTAGCCAGTCGGCAGTTCTTTCGGAATACAACGCTGCCTATGATGAGGATGCTATTCTTTCCACTGATGATTTGTTGCAAGATTTAATTAAGCTTGGAGAGCTGCATAGGGCGAGGAATTCTTTGGCTTGATTTTAGGTGCCAGCTGTCTAGGCCGGTTAGGTTGCTGTTCGGTGTCTGATACGCGGTTTTAGCTTCTGCTGTTTATTGGTGTTGGTATATTATCATGAGTGTGAAGGCCTGCTGTTTTATTGGGGGCTAGCTGCCATGGTCCGGTCTATGGCCTTTGCGATTTGGTCGGCAATAAGTAGGCGGGGTGTGTTATTGGGTATCTCCAGCTCGCTTAGGCTTGGGATTGCTTCTAGGCGTTTTAGGGTAGTAGCCAAACCGGTAACTATTGGCTCAGAATAGTGCTCTAGAGCGGGGGAATCTTTACCGTCTCCCAGTGCCTCTAGTTTGTTGTATTGTTCAATAAGAGTAGTATTTGCCTCGCTCTTGCTGATGGTTTTCTGGGGCTCATCACCGCCTAAGGCGAATCTTATTTGCTCAAAAATATGGCTGGTATCACAATATGGCGCTGTAGATAAGATGCTGGCAATATTCCACGCGGGGCCGTTTAGTTGGTTGATGTTTAGGCTCTTGCCGCTGTATTCGGCCAGGCGCTCTAAAAATATGCGCTTCGTTAATGGTGGCAAATATACTGCTGGCGACTTTGGAAAATTGCTCGTTATCTGTTTTGGCAAGCTGATTTTTATCTTTTCTTAAGGTGGCAAGGCACTGCTTTACCACTTTAAGTCCTTGGTCTAGGGGCATAAAGTGCGCGCTGCCTACACCATCTAGGTAGGGGGCTTTGTACCTGGGCTCTCCGGCCCAATCGTACATGTCTTGGAATAGTGTTTGATGAATAGATTTATATTCGTCAAGGCTAAAGTCTTTAAGTGGTTTTACATCTTTAGTTCGGTTGGTTGAGTAGGCATCTTCGGCGATACCAAATAACGTATGGTCAGTAATGCCAAGCTTGTTTTTCAGTACTTTTGTGCCGGGAACCGCGTAATCATCGTAGTCAACCACTGTCGTTGTTCTCTGGTATCTTTTGGTTTTCTGACAAGATTACTTCTTTGAGTTTTTCGGCAATTTCGTCACTTGAGTGGCCTTGGTCTGTCATTGCAAGCATCAAATTTAATAGCTTTGGGTCTACTTCTCGCCCTTCCATTTCACTGTTTTTGGCGCCAAATAAGATATCTTCTTTTGCACGGTCAATTTCCTTTTGCTTGGCCAGGGCCTCTAGTTGAGCTTCTATATCGTAATAGCTGACCACAACGCTAAAGGGCTTGCCTTGCTTGGTAATTACAACCGGCTGTCGTTGTGAGTGGTCCAAGACTGAGCCTGAGTGAGAGGATAGCTCCCGTGCGGTAAAGGTTTTTGGGGCGTCCATAATAGAATCCGTTTTATGTGCTGACCTAAAAATTCTAATTGTAGCTACAATAGGGGCTTTGTCAATTGGCGGGTATTGATGATATTCGGCTTTGGGGTCAGGCCTTTGGCCTTTGTTCACTTGGTTCTTACCAATTTGGCATGGTAGCTTAAATAGCCCAGCGCCAGTACCACCATAAAGGTCAGCGCATTGGCTGGTATCTGTAAGTTAAAATCCACACTGGCGTGTATGCCCATTGCCAAGATTGACATGGCGGCGCCAAAGCCTACCCCGCGCAGTACGCGGTTGCGCCGTTTCATCTGGGCTGCAAGGCCCAAATAAAATACCCAAATACACAGCAGCAGCAGCGGCAAGAACCCGAGTAGGCCAAATTCTAGGGTAAATTGTAGGTAATCGTTATGGGCAAGGTCATAAAAGGCGCGGCCCGAGTCAAACGTTCTGTACTCGGTAAAGCTGGTATAAAAGCTGCCGCCCCCCAGGCCGCCTAGATACACTTGTTGCAGCAGGGGCAGGGCGTTTTGCACTACTTCGTCCCGGGTTTCGGTATTGGTGGCAGTTGCCTCTAGGCGCTGGGCCACTTTATCTACCCCAAAAAAAGCGCCCACTACCGCAATATCAATAATCACTAGGCTGATCAGCAGTATCAGCATGCCTTTAAGCGAGCCTTGGTGGCGTATGCGTTTATTAAAGCGGCTTAGCAATAAGGCCAGCGGGCCAATAATCATCAGGCTGGCAAAAAAGGATGTATTGCCCATGCGCGAGTGGGTCATAACCAGCCCGGCCACAATCATGACCAGGCTTAGGCGCAACACAATTTTGCGGCTGAGTATGGCCTGCATCCAGCGGCGGCTGTGCTCGCGCAGGTTTTGGGCCGGGGTTTTGGCCAGGGTGGATAGCATTAGGCCAATGCCGATGGATACACACATTACCAAATAACCGGCCTGGCTATTGCGGTTAACAAAGGTGCCGGTATTAACCCCGATATAAGCATCTTTGGGCACAAAAAACAGGTAGTTAACCCCGCTTAGGTCCATCAGACTGCCGTATAAGGCCTGGAACAGGGCGCTGCCCACCAGCACCCAGGCAAGTAGCTTGATGCGCTCGCGGCTGTTGACCAGCAGCAGGCATAAGCAGAATACCAGTGCGTAGGCCAGCCCCAGCATGGTGCTTAGGTAGGCAGAAAAGGTCTCGATATTGGCAAGCGCGGTTAGATAGCACTGCCAGGCTAGGCTAATGCCCAGTAGCACCAAGGCGGGCCAGGCTTTGTGCAGCTGGGCCGCTGGCTGTAGGCGCTGGCGGGCAAGCAACCAGGCGGCCCAGGCCGCCAGTGCGTAGACCCAGGTGCACAGTAACATGCTGGCCCAGATGCGTTTGCTGGCCAGGGGTAGCGGTACCCATATCAGTAGGGCCAGCAGGGCGTAAAACAATTTTTTATCGGGGGTGGCTGAATTGGGTAACGCTACATTCATGCACTGGCCATGGGTTTTTATTTGGCAATTATAAAAATAAAGCGCCACGGGGGCGCTTTAT
>JAOXRV010000299.1 GCA_025800435.1 Cellvibrionaceae bacterium
GATTCCGCCTTCCAGATCCCTTGACAGGGCTTCAGCGAGCTTGGCACCGGCGACACGGTCGCCTGAGACAATGGTGGGGGCAGTCCGCGCCAGCAACAAGGCTTCATCACCAACATCGGCCATGGTGTGATTGACAGGGTCGACCTCAAGAGGGCCAGCCAGCGCCCCGCCATAGCCTCTGGTCAAGAAAATGGGATTGAGTCTGAGCTCTTTGGCTTTTTTACCAAGGCTGATCGCCGTCGGCGTTTTGCCCGCGCCGCCAGCCACAAGATTGCCGACGCACAAAACCGGAATATGCGCCTTGTAGCGCGCTGGCTTGTTGAAGCGGGATAGCGCAATTCGGCCATAAATCAGACTAAAGGGATAGAGCAGCCGGGAAATCAGATTTTTTGTTTGCCAAAAATGTGGGGCTTTCATGGATTCCATCCCCGATTTTTCTCAATAAAGTCACTATTATACATGATAGCCGCGCAACAATCGCTGTCTGCTTTTTTGCCTCATCCTGCTCCCGGCATACCAGTCGTGATCTGTGCCGGTGGCACGCTATCAAGACGTGAGCATGGGGACCGTGAGCTCTGGC
>JAOXRV010000316.1 GCA_025800435.1 Cellvibrionaceae bacterium
GCTCGTAAACTTCCAGGTCATCTGAGCCTACGATCGATGAGGGCGAGTTGATCAAGCGCGAGTAAAGTAAAGTGCGCTGCAGCATTTCATCGGGGGCGCCTTTAAGGCGGAACGTATAGGTTTCAATATCGGTACAGTTAACCGAGATTGGCCGCACCACACGGATGGCTTGAATGGCGCCCTTGATGGTCAGCGAGGGGTAGTAAACCGTATTGTGGCGGGCGCAGGAGAAGATCTCCCGGGTTTGGTCTTCGCCGTAGGCCGCCTCCATTGCCGCCACATATTCTGGCACCGGCGGGTAGGCGCTGTGAATACTGACCTTATTACCCGAGTAGCTGTGGCCACCGGGGAATACCACATGGGACATATCTTCAAAAAAATCGTAAGAGCTGCCAAACGGCCCTAAAATATGAACCGTCTCGGGCACCTCACTGCCCTCGGGCATATCTTTGGCATAGGATTGACACGCCTCAATCGCCGATTGGTGGGTGGCCATAGGGTGCATATTGTCGTTAAGGTTTTCGACAAAACTCTTCCAGTTGCAGTCGTGGCGATAACGCAGCACACCGCCGGCAATTTCCAGCTCGCCCTCGGGGGAGCGAGCCACCATATTGTCGATGGAGGTGAGCGACTCGCCAAAGTATTCCTGCAAACCCGGTGCATTGGCATCGAGATTTACAAACACAAAGCCCTTGTACACATCCACCTGGGCGGCGGCTTGCAAATTATAAGCTGGGTCACCGTGTTCAAAGCCGGTGGTGGCTTTGGTTTTGGTGGGTGGGGTGGCCAATAGTTTGCCATCGGTGGCAAAGGTCCAGGCGTGATAGGGGCAGCGAAAGGCCTTGGCACAACCACTGCCATCGCCCACCAGCTTGGCGCCCTTGTGGGTACAGCGGTTATAAAACACCCCGACCTGATTACTGGCCCGATCGCGCACCATAATCATGGCTTGCTTGCCGATATTAAAGGTTTTGTAATCACCGCCCTCGGGCACTTCGCTGTCGTGGCCGGCAAAAATCCAGGTGCGGCCCCAGACCCGCTCCATCTCCAGTTCAAAGACTTCTTCATCGGTATAAACTTTGCGGTGCACCCGAGCGGGCTCCACCATTTTTTCGATATCGCTGGCTGAATAGCTCATATTTCTATCCTCCACACTCATTATTTTTTATAGGCTTAAAGAACCCAGGCTGGCCCCACCACAGACAAACAGGGTTTGGCCGGTGACAAAACTATTGGCGGGGTCGGCAAAAAAACTGACCGCGCGGCTGACATCATCCGGGTAGCCGGTGCGCTTAACTGGAATACTGTCGGCCAGGGCCTGCATTTTTTCGCTGTCCTCGGGCACCACATTGTGAAACATTTCGGTAGCGGCAATGGGGCCGGGGGCAACCGTGTTTACGGTAATGCCGTAGCGGCCCAGCTCCAGTGCCCAGGTGCGCGCCATGCCCATCATGCCCGATTTAGTGGCCGAGTAGACGCTGCGGGTTTCCAGCCCCAGGGCGGCGCGCGAAGTAATTAAAATAATGCGGCCAAACTGCTCGGCCTTCATCGCCGGCAGCAGGGCCTGGCTTAAGGTAATGGCGGCGCCGATATGGATATTATTGACATAGTCCAAC
>JAOXRV010000320.1 GCA_025800435.1 Cellvibrionaceae bacterium
TGCCGAGCAAGAGGATGGCAAGCAGGTATTTACCCTAGATAAAGTAACGGTAGCCGCTACGCTAAACGAAGAAAAAGTGGCCGATGTTGCCAGCAGCGTCACTATTGTGGATGCGGAAGAAGTTGAGCGCCACAATGCTAAAGATATTCGCCAGATGTTGCGCTTTGAAACCGGGGTGGAAGTGGAAGGCGGCGGCCGTTTTGGTTTGTCCGGCTTTAATATTCGCGGCATGAATGAAAACCGCGTCAAAATTATTGTCGATGGGGTAGAGCAGGCCAAGAGCTTTATTCCCGGTGGTGATTTTCAGCGCATTACCCGTAACACCTTTGATATCGATTCACTCAAGCAGGTAGAGATCGTTAAAGGCCCGGCCTCGCCACTGTATGGCAGTGACGCCATCGGCGGTGTGGTGTCTTTTACCACCAAAGACCCGGCAGATTATCTCGATGACGGCGATGATTGCTACGGCGATGGTAAATTGATGCACGCCAGTGTGGATGAGAGCAATCACGGCACCCTAACCCTGGCTTGTCGCCAGGGGGCGGTGGAAGCTTTGCTGATTTACACCCGTCGCGACGGTGGTGAAACCGAGAATCGGGGTGAAGTGGGCGGTTCCGGCAGTGGCCGCACCCTGCCTAACCCCACGGACTACACCGATAACAATCTGTTGGCCAAGCTGCAGTGGCAGCTCAACTCGCAGCATCGACTGGAGTTTGTAGCCGAGCGTTTTAACAGCGAATCCGATAGTAGCCTGGAAACCCGCAATAACTACAATGACTATAGTCCCTATTTTGGTCCGGGCAATTTCCTCTCTTATACCAATTCTCGTGCCGATGACGAAGATGAGCGCAGCCGCCTGGGTATACGCCACATCTGGCAGGGTGATAATGCTCTATTTGATGATATGCAGTGGTCGGTAGATTGGCAGCAGTCTTCCAGCAACCAAAAAACCATTGAGACTCTGGATGCCTCGCCTCTGGTTCAGCGCATCTTCCGCATTTTGCCCGGTGATCGGATTAAAGACTATAGCCACGACCAAGACAATGTCGATTGGCAGTTTAGGTTTAATAAGGAAGCCGGTGTTCACGGCTTAACCTACGGTCTTAACTATGAAACAGTAGAGATCGATAACATCACCAATACTCTGTATCAGAGTGCCGCTGAAAACAACACGACTGGTGGCTATATTCCCGGTATAGATGCCGAAAGCGTCGGTGTTTTTATACAGGATAAAATAAGCCTAATGAACGGTCAGTGGACCGTAACCCCGTCAATTCGCTACGATAATTTTGAGGCTGATCCCAAGACCGCCGGCGATTTGGACCACGACAGCAGCAAGACTTCCTTCGGGCTTGGCACGGTATTTAAGTTCAGCGATACGGTGTCTCTATTTGGGCAGTTCTCCCAAGGGTTTAAGGCGCCAGAAGTATACAACCTGTATTACAACCGCGATGGCGGCACCTACGCCCAGTTGGCCAACCCCAATCTGGAAGCGGAAGAAGTCGATGCGATCGAGTTGGGCCTGCGTTTTCAAGGTGCGCTTGGCGAGGCTGAAATAACCGCTTTTTACAATCAGTACGATCAGTTTATCGCCAATCGGGTGGTCAGTGTTGAGCCACCTTACACCAATGGTGTGACCCAATACGTCAATGTCGCAGAAGCCAAAATTAAAGGTGCCGAGGCTCGCGCCTCACTGTATTTGGATGAAGCCTTGGCCGCGCCACTGGGCGCCACAGCGGATATCAGTGTGTCCTATGCCGATGGCGAAGGCCGCGATGGCAGTGCCGAGGCCTGGCGACCGCTGAACACGATTACACCGCTAAAAGCTGTGCTGGGGCTGCACTACGACGAGCCCCAAGGTCGCTGGGGCAGCAGCCTGAGCTGGACCTTGAGTGCCGCTAAGGATGTTGACGATGTGGCAAACCCTAACTCGGCCTTGTCCTCGGGCTATGGAGTGCTCGACCTGACCGCCTATTATCAGCTCAACGAAGATCTGATTATACGCGCTGGGGTGTTTAACTTGAGCGACAAAAACTATAGCACCTGGGACGATCTGCGCGGTTCACGCGCCACCAGCAAAGTGCTGGATCGCTATACCCAGCCGGGTCGCAATTTTAATGTGTCGATTAAATACACCTTTATGTAAGGTGTGCCCTGGCTTTGGCGAAGGCTTAACGGTAGAACATGAACAGCGGCGCCCCAACAACAAACAACAAAGTGTTATTGCTGGGGCTGCTGGCTTCACTGTTACTGCATCTTGCTGCTTTAATGTGGCCTAATTGGCAACAGCCGGCCAAGCTCAATGTGGCAGGCCAAGTCAATAAGTCTATTGCGATTGAGCGTATTCGGCGCAGCCAGCCCAAGCCGGCAGCGCCGATACCCGCAAAGCCGCCGCCCAAGCCCGAGCCGCCTAAAAAAGCAGTAACAAAACCTAAAAAGGTTAAGCCGAAGCAGCTGACCCCGAAAAAAGTTAAACCGACGTTAAAGCCTAGACAAACAGTACCGCAGGTGGCAAATGAGCCTACTCCGGTAGAGCCGCAAGCGAGCGTTCAGAACACAGCGAAAATTCCGCCGTCGCCGCAGGAAGATGGTGTGCCGATAATCGATCGGGTGCGTTTTGCCAAGCCACCACTGCCGCCAATTTATCCGCGCCTGGCGATAAAACGGCGTCAATCGGGGCTGGTGATGGTGCGAGTCCTGCTCGGCCCTAGCGGCGCGATAGAAAAGTGCCGGGTGCTTAAGTCCAGCGGTTATAAGCTACTCGATGATGCCGCTATTAAAAGTGTTAAACGCTGGCACTTTGAGCCGGCCAGCATGGCCGGGGTGCGTATTCGCAGCTGGGTGGATGTGCCGGTAGAGTTCAATTTACGTCG
>JAOXRV010000341.1 GCA_025800435.1 Cellvibrionaceae bacterium
AAGTCGGCCTCCCCAGCCACTTCTTCACGCCGGGTGCGGGCCTCGTCCTGATCGATCAAGCCGGCATTGAGGTCGGCATCAATCGCCATCTGCTTACCGGGCATGGCATCCAGGGTAAAACGGGCGCTCACTTCCGAGATACGGCCGGCACCTTTGGTGACCACCACGAAGTTAATAATCATCAGGATAATAAAGATGATTAAACCCACCGCGTAATTACCGCCGATAACCACCTCGCCAAAGGCCTGGATCACTTTACCAGCGGCATCGCCACCGTTGTGCCCTTCTAGTAACACGACCCGGGTAGAGGCCACATTGAGAGCCAGGCGCATTAACGTGGCAACCAGCAAAATAGTCGGGAATACGCCAAAATCCAGTGGCCGCAAGGTGTAAATAGCGACCAGCAATACTACGATGGACAGGGCGATATTAAAGGAGAAAAACAGGTCCAGCAGAAACGCTGGCATGGGCAGAATCATCATGCCCAGCAACATCAACAGTAGGGCTGGAACCCCCAGGTTGCCCTGACTCATGGCCTGGGCCTGGTTGATCGCGGCACCGCGATCAAACCGCTGGGGGAAACTTCTCAGTTGGGCAAAACTCGGCAATTGCATGGTTCGGCTTTTGACACTCTGGGCTAAAAACTAGAGTGTCGCAAGAACCATACCGATTTGCCGCCGGGGCGGAAAAAACTTGCCGGCCAGCGGCTCTAAATCTACCTAAACTGCTCGGGCTTGGGCAGGCGAGCGGCGACTGTTGCCATAAGACTCGATACGTACAAATATTGATCTGTCTCCAGTACACCTGTGGTCAAGGGGTAAGCACCAGCCGCGTCTTGCAGTGAGGCCAACACCTTGCCGTCGCTATCAATGGCGACCACATGGCCATATTTTTTGGCGGCCGGGCGAATAAACGCGGGCAAGCGCTGTACCATTTTTCGCAACCAGGGTTTGTCCGCCAATTTATCGACGAGGGGTAAACGCGGCGAGACTAGGCCAAACCAAAAGCGGCCATCCTCGCCGCTAACGATATTATCGGGAAAGCCCGGCAGTTGATCGATAATCACCTCTGACTGCCCCGCCTTATCGCCGCCTATCCACAGTTTGTGAATACGGTATTCGCTGGTCTCGTTAATTAAAATAAACTCACCGGCCGGGTCCATGGCGATACCATTGGCAAAGCTGAGCTTATCCATGGCAATTTTTGTGCTGCCATCGGCGGGGTCGTACACCAATACCCGGCCGGACTTGGAGTGCTCTAACACATCCAATAAACTGCCTTCGTAGGTGCCGCCAGATTGTTTGGCGCCAAAGCGAGTGCTGGCATCGCTAAAATAGATTTTGCCATCCGGCCCATTGTCCACATCATCGGCATAAAGAATTGGGCTTTCCCCGACTTTATCGGTGAGCAGGGTGATTTCCTTATCGGTACTAATACTCAGCAGGCCGGCCATAGCATCGGCCACAATTAAGTTGCCCACCGCATCAAAGTCCATGCCCAGCGGACGGCCGCCGGTGTCGACCCAGGTGCTAAACGCTTTTTCGCCAGGGCCCATGCGCAGTATTTTGCCGCTGTGAACCGAGGCATAAATAGCACCACTGGCATCGGCCACCATATCTTCCGGGCCGTCTTCATCACCAATGTCGATATATTCAAGTTGGGTCAAAATGTCATTGGGGGCAAAATCACCCACATAACCGGGGTTGGGCGGCGCCTGCCAGGCCACCGGCTCCACCGGCACTGGCCACAGGCTCAAATAGGCAATCAGCGCTGCCAGGGCCAGGCTTATGGTCTTGAGCATAATGCAATCCTTGTTGTTTATTGTTTTTGCTGGGGGGAGTTTACCTAAGTTTTTACGTTAGCTTAAGTTTTTGGTGATTTCGCTATCGAGCTTTAGGGTGGAGTGTTGGCTTTATTGGTGGAGTGTTGGCTTTATTGGTGGCTTCGCTATCGAGCCTTGTGGTGGGGTAAAGGGTTTTGAGGGACGCATAAATCCATCCTTGGAGCTCTCGTCCGCCATCCCTGGCTCCCAAGCCCTCAAAACCCTTTACCCCACCACAAGGCTCTTTACTGTGTTTGAGCATAGTTTATACAGGCAGTCTTATATTTTATTCATAAAATAAAAATCAGTAGTTAACCAAGCTTGCTTCTATCTGGAGCCTAGGAACTAGAAATTATGCAAGATGTAAGCTTGAGGGGTGGGGGGTGCTTTCGCAGTGACTAGGCTTCTGGATGAAACGGGGGCCAGCGCCTGGATGGCGCGCTTTCGGAACGGAGAAAGTGCCCCCCACCCCTCAAGCTGGGTTTTGTTGCCAATGGTGGGGCCGTACAACTTAGCCCCCTATAGATAGCCTTAAAAATCCGTTAGTCGTATCGCATCTCAGGCGGGATGGGTATATCTTTGGGGAATTGGGGGCGTTCGCCTTGGCCTTTGCGGAAGTTGCGCAGACCGAAAACGTAGGCCAGCACCTGGGCCACGGCCATATAGAGGCCGGCGGGAATTTCGTCGTCAATTTCGGTAGTATAAAAAATCGCCCGGGATAATTGCGGAGACTCGATAATTTCTATCTTATGCTCCTTAGCAATCTCACGAATCTTTAGCGCAATATTATCGCCACCCTTGGCCAGCAAAATCGGCGTGGCCATATTGGCGGGATCATATTTGAGCGCACAGGCAAAGTGCGTTGGGTTGGTGATCACCACATCGGCCTCGGGCACATTGGCCATCATGCGGTTATTGGCCATCTCGCGCTGCAACTGACGGATACGACCCTTAACCTCGGGTTTACCCTCAGAGTCCTTCATCTCGTCTTTGATTTCCTGCATGGACATTTTCAGCTTGCGCGAATTGTCCCAAATTTGAAACGGCACATCGACAATGGCAATTAGAATGGTCGAGGCGGCCAGGATAATGGCCGCATAGCCAGAGATAACCATGGAATTTTTCAGAGCCACGTAAATATCTTGGTAAGCCAGGCGCAGAATATCTTCCTGTAGCCAATTCAATAATACCAACGATAAAATCAGCACCACCAATACCTTGCCCACACTCTTGGCAAGCTCCATCAGCCCCTTAACCCCAAACATACGCTTAAGCCCGGCCAGCGGATTCATGCGGCTGGCTTTAGGGGCCATAGATTTAGCACTGAACAGCCAGCCGCCCAAGGCGATGGGACCAACGATGCTGGCGATTGCAAGCACTGCAAAAATAGGCAACAACACCCACAGGCCATCGTAGAGCGATTCGCCTAAATGGCTGAACATTAGATTGGTATCGAAAATTGCTTCGCGCTCAATGGCGAGGTTATAGCTGACAATGGCCTTGAGGCGCTCGGTGATAAAACCGCCGAGCACAAATAAACAAATGGTACCGCCGAGCAGTAGCACCGAGGTGGTCAACTCCCGAGATCGGGGAACCTGGCCCTCCTCCCGGGCCTTTTCCAAGCGTTTCGGCGTCGGCTGTTCCGTTTTTTCTTGGCTAGAATCTTCTGCCACGCTCGCACCTTTACCTTATCGCACTAGGGGTTTTGCACGAGGTTTTGCAAAAACTGCAGTGCCTCGTCCATAAAGGTATTAAAGTTGGGTAAAAAGCTTACCAATGAAACCCACATTAGAAACAAGCCAAATACCAAGGTGATGGGAAAGCCCACCGCAAATACATTCATCTGTGGCGCTGCTCGGCTCATCACACCAAACGCCAAATTAACCACCAATAAAGCGGTTAACAGCGGCAGCGCAATAATGGTGGCTGAACTAAACATCCAACTGCCCAGGCCCACCACCATTAACAGGGCCTGGCGGTCGAGCCCGGTAGTCGCTATCGGAATAGTGTAAAAACTGGCCACCAAGGCTTCGATGGCGACCAAGTGAGCATCGACGGCAAAGAACAATAAAGTCACGGTTATCGAATAAAACTGGGAAATAACCGGCACGCTGACCCCGGTAGAAGGGTCGTTCATGGCGGCAAAACCCAGGCCGAGCTTACCGGCAATAACCTGCCCGGCCAAAATAAAGATCTGCATAAATACTTGCAGGGAAAAGCCCATCGCCACACCGATCAACAATTGCTGGACAGTGACCGACATCATCGTCAACGACAGCAGCTCTACTTTGGGCATTGGCGGCAGCAGCGGCGAGACGATAACCGCCAGGGTAAAAGTCAGGGCCATACGAATACGGGCAGGCATCACCCTTGAGCCTATTAAGGGCATGGCCATAAACATACCGCCGATACGAACCAGCGGCCAGATATAGCGGCCGACAAACTCTAGTATTTGCGCCTCTGTAATCTGTTCAACCGGCATGGAACTACCCAATCAATAGTGGAATATTGGTAAACAGATTATTAAACAGGTCGGTAAACTTAGTAATAAGCCAGCTGCCACCGACCATAATGGTGGCCAGTGTAATCAACAAGCGTGGCAAAAAGCTTAAGGTCTGCTCATTAATTTGGGTGGCGGCCTGAAACATGCTGACCAATAGGCCCACGACCAAGCTGGGCCCCACAATAACCGCGACGATCAGTACAATAAGATAAAGGGCGTTGCCGACCAGATCCATCACCACTTCCGGAGTCATCGCCTCTGCCCTCTTGTGCCACTAAACCCTATGCTCATCGTCAGTACCCGTAGCTGGCAGCCAGTGTGCCAATCAGCATGGCCCAGCCATCCACTAATACAAACAGCATTATTTTAAAGGGCAGTGAGATAATCAGGGGCGATAACATCATCATACCCATGGCCATCAACACACTGGCCACCACAATATCGATCACCAAAAACGGGATAAAAATAATGAAGCCAATTTGAAAAGCGGTTTTTAGTTCGCTGGTGACAAACGCCGGAATCAGAATATTTAGGGGCAAATCTCTGGGCTCGGCCACAGGATCGGTATCGGATATACGCATAAACAGGTCGATATCCGACTCGCGGGTTTGGGCCAACATAAATCGGTGAATCGGGTCGCGTGCGGCACTAAGGGCATCGCGTGAGCTGATCTCTTCATTGATATAGGGCTGCAGCGCCTGTTCGTTTATTAGCTCAAATACCGGCGTCATAATAAACATGGTTAAAAACAGCGATAAGCCAATTAATATTTGGTTGGAGGGCGACTGCTGCAAACCCAAAGCCTGGCGTAAAATCGCAAAAACGATAATGATGCGAGTAAACGAAGTCATCATCATCAACAGTGCTGGCAACAGAGTCAGCGCTGTCATGATGGCGAGAATTTGTAAACTCACCGTATAATCTTGACTGCCATCGGCATTGGTGCTGACCGTCAGCGCCGGCATACCGGGGATAGCTTTTAGGGGAATATTGGCCGCGGGCTCGGCATCGGCATCCATAGCCGCTTTGGTTTCGCCGGCCACAGCGGCCACATCAGAGCTGGCACTGCCCTGGGCCTGCAAGCACTGTGGTAGCAATAACAGGGTCAGCAGCACCAGTAACAGCGGGCTGAAAGTTTGAAATATGAAACGGTGACGGTG
>JAOXRV010000350.1 GCA_025800435.1 Cellvibrionaceae bacterium
CGCGATGTCATCACCGGCATTGGCTACGACAGCTCCGAGGTGGGCTATGACGGCGCCAGTTGTGCAGTGCTCAACGCCATTGGCAAACAGTCGGTGGATATCAATCAGGGCGTCGACCGGGCCAAGCCCGAAGATCAGGGCGCCGGCGACCAGGGCCTGATGTTTGGCTACGCCACCAATGAGACCCCCACCCTAATGCCCGCGCCGGTGTACTACTCCCACCGATTGGTTGAGCGCCAGGCCCAGCTGCGCAAAGACGGCATACTGCCCTGGCTGCGCCCAGATGCCAAAAGCCAGGTAACCCTGCGCTATGAAAATGGCAAGCCTGTAGCCATTGATGCGGTAGTACTGTCGACCCAGCACAACCCCGAGATCGAACAGGTAGACCTGCGCGAAGCGGTAATGGAAAACATAATTAAGCACGTATTGCCCGAAGAGCTGCTGCACGCCGATACCCAATACCACATCAACCCCACCGGCAATTTTGTGATTGGTGGCCCGGTCGGCGATGCGGGCCTGACCGGACGCAAAATTATTGTCGACACCTACGGCGGCATGGCCCGTCACGGTGGCGGCGCCTTCTCCGGCAAGGACCCCTCCAAGGTTGACCGCTCTGCCGCCTACGCCGGTCGCTACGTGGCCAAAAATATTGTCGCCGCCGGCCTGGCCGAGCGCTGCGAAATTCAGGTGTCTTACGCCATTGGCGTGGCCGAGCCCACCTCAATTTCGATCAACACCTTTGGTACCGGCAAAGTCAGCGATGGCGATTTAATTGCCGCTGTGCGCGAGGTATTTGACCTGCGCCCCTACGCCATTACCAAGGTACTGGACCTGCAACACCCCATGTACCAACTGACCGCCGCCTACGGCCACTTTGGCCGCGAGCCGTTTGAGCACAGTTACAGCTGGCAGGAAAACGGCGAGACCAAAACCGATACCTTTACCGCATTTAGCTGGGAGAAAACTGACAAAGTTGACGCCCTAAAAGCCGCCCTTGGCCAATAAATTTTGAGAGCACATTATGAGTAATTTTACTGACTACAAAGTCGCCGATATCAGCCTGGCCGAGTGGGGCCGCAAAGAAATTGAAATTGCCGAGGGCGAAATGCCCGCACTGATGGCCCTGCGCCGCAAGTATAAGGCCGAACAGCCCTTGGCCGGCGCCAAGATTATGGGCTGTATCCATATGACTATTCAGACTGCGGTACTGATCGAAACCTTGATCGAACTGGGTGCCGAAGTGCGCTGGTCTTCTTGTAACATCTTCTCTACCCAAGACCATGCCGCCGCCGCTATCGCCGCTGCAGGCATTCCAGTATTTGCCTGGAAGGGCGAGACCGAGGAAGAGTTTTGGTGGTGTATTGAGCAAACCATCCTGGCCGAGAAAGACAGTGACCGTGTTTGGGATGCCAATATGATTCTGGACGATGGCGGCGACCTGACCCAGCTGTGCCACGAAAAATTCCCCCAGCTATTGGATCGCATCCACGGCATCTCTGAAGAGACCACCACCGGCGTTCACCGCCTGGAAGATATGCTCAAAAATGGCGAGCTAAAAGTGCCCGCTATCAACGTTAACGACTCGGTTACCAAGAGTAAAAACGACAACAAATACGGCTGCCGCCACTCCCTTAACGATGCCATTAAGCGCGGTGTTGACCACCTGCTCAGCGGCAAGAAAGCGCTGGTTGTTGGCTACGGCGATGTGGGCAAAGGCTCTGCCGCCTCGCTGCGCCAAGAGGGCATGATTGTTAAAGTAACCGAGATCGACCCGATTTGCGCCATGCAAGCCTGTATGGACGGCTTTGAGGTTGTATCACCCTATATCGACGGCGTTAATACCGAGCAGCTCGACTGTATCGACAAACAACTGCTGGGCACAACCGACTTAGTGGTTACCACCACTGGCAATACCAATGTGTGCGATGCCAATATGCTGCAAAGCCTGAAAAATGGCGCGGTGGTTTGTAATATCGGCCACTTTGATAATGAGATCGACACCGCTTATATGCGCGAGCACTGGGAATGGCAAGAAGTCAAACCCCAGGTACATAAGATTTATCGCAACAAAGAAACCCGCGATCATTTAATTCTTCTGTCTGAAGGCCGCCTGGTGAACCTGGGCAATGCCACCGGCCACCCCTCGCGGATTATGGACGGCTCGTTTGCCAACCAGGTACTGGCCCAGATCTATCTGTGGGAGCGCAA
>JAOXRV010000355.1 GCA_025800435.1 Cellvibrionaceae bacterium
TCTCGGTGACTCGGCCCTGGGGATAGTTATAGGTGCGTATACGCTCGGAGCGATCGCCGCTGCCCACCAGGTTGCGGCGCTCATCGGCAATTTCTTTGGCGGCCTGCTCGGCCTGGGCGCTGTTTAAACGAGCCGCCAGCAGGGACATGGCCCGGGCCTTATTTTTGTGCTGGGAGCGCTCGTCCTGACACTCCACCACCACCCCGGTGGGAATATGGGTAATGCGAATGGCCGAGTCGGTTTTGTTAACATGCTGACCGCCGGCGCCAGAGGCGCGGAAGGTATCGATACGCAGATCGCCCTTGTTGATATTGATCTCTTCGGTCTCATCCGCTTCGGGCATAATCGCCACGGTACAGGCCGAGGTGTGAACCCGACCCTGGGATTCGGTCTCGGGCACGCGCTGCACCCGATGCGCACCGGATTCAAACTTAAGCTGGGAGTAAACCCCCTGCCCCACCACCCGGCTGATAATTTCTTTGTAGCCGCCGTGCTCGCCCTCGTTCTGGCTGATAATTTCTACCCGCCAACCGCGCGACTCTGCGTACTTGCTGTACATGCGAAATAAATCGCCAGAAAAAATCGCCGCCTCGTCGCCGCCGGTACCGGCGCGAATTTCCAAAAATACATTTTTGTCATCGTTCGGGTCTTTGGGCAGCAGTAATTTTTGCAGCTCCATTTCCATTGGCTCAAGCTGGCCCTCGGCTTCTTTTAATTCTTCCTGGGCCATTTCGCGCATATCCGCATCGCCGTCTTTGAGCAGCGACTTGGCCTCTTCGATATCATCCAGAATTGTGGTGTATGCGCTGTAGCATTTAACCACCGGCTCCAGCTCAGCGTACTCTTTGGACAGCTCGCGAAAACGGTTTTGATCGCCGATCACTTCCGGATCACTGAGCAGCGCGCCCACTTCTTCGTAGCGCTCTTGCAGGTGCTCTAATTTATCTAAAATGGATTGCTTCATAAGAATCTAAACTCTTTAGGGCTTGCCGCCCTTATCACTTTGGGCGTCGATACCGAGCAACTCCTGGGAAAGGTCCAGCAGCTCGGCGCGGCCATCGGCACTGGCTTGTTTTAATTTGGCCGTGGGCGAATGAATTAATTTATTAGTCAGAGTGCGTGCCAACTGGTTCATTGCCTGCTCCGGCGAGGCACCCGACTCCAGCGCGCGCAGAGCCTTTTG
>JAOXRV010000394.1 GCA_025800435.1 Cellvibrionaceae bacterium
TTGGCGGCCACCCCCAGGCCCAGCCAAAGTTGCAATATATGGCCCAGCAGCAGCCCCAAATAAAACCCCAGCCCCGCCACCAAACCAATATGCAAACCCGATATTGCCAGTAGGTGGCCGGTGCCGGTCTGGCCCAATAGGGCCCAATCGTCGGGGCCAAGGCCGCTGCGATCGCCCAGCAACAGGCCGCGAATAAAACGGCCCATTAACAGGGGTTTGCTATCGACCGCCTGCCCCAGCCGCCAGCGCCAGCTGGGCGGTTGCTGGGTTTCAAGGCTGTGTAACTGCTGAATATAACCGCGGGCGCCAATACCACGGCTGAGTAGAAAGGCCTGGTAATCAAAGCCGCCGGGATTGGCAAAGCCACGCGGGCGACGCAGGCGCAACTGGGCCTTGATAAGCTGGCCCGGCTGAAATTGCAGTTTTTGCTTGGGCTTTAGGTAAAAAGATAACTGTAGCTGCCCCAGCCCAGTCAGCGGGCCATCCGGCCCAATTAATTGCTCTGCTTCAACCGTAAAACGCCAGGCGCGCCCATCAAACTGAGGCAGGCCCCGAACCCAGCCTTGCAGGGCAAAGGCCTGTCCATCCAAGCCCTCGGGCAGCTGCCGCTCTAGTAGGCTGTGGGCGCGCCAGCCCACCAAAGCAATGCCGATTAGCAGCCATGCAGTAAAATACCCCAGCGAGCTTACCGGCACGCCACCCGGTTTATAGCGTAAAAGCCCACCGCCAAGCAGCAATAACAATAGCAGCACGCCGCCATTTGGCAGCTGGGGCAATAAGCCGAGCGCTAAAGCCCCAGAGATAAACCCCAGCAAGCCCCACATAACACTACCTTTGTCAGAGTACCTCTGAATTATCAAAACTCGGGCACTTAAAGACACCGGCCAATTTTATGATTTGTTACAATGGGGTATGAATCACCTATTGATTGTTTACCACAGCCAAACCGGCAATACCGAGCGCCTGGCCCAGGCTGCTCTGGCTGGCGCCCAGCGCGAGGAAGGTTGCGAAAGCCGCTTGCGCCGGGCTTTTGATGCCGATCTGGACGATCTACTCTGGTGTAATGGGCTGTTGATTTGCTCGCCCGAGAACTTTGGCTATATGGCCGGCGCCATCAAAGATTTTTTTGACCGCACCTTTTACCCAGCCGAGCCCTACCAGCTTAATCGCCCCTATGGCCTGCTGGTTTCGGCGGGCAACGACGGCAGCGGTGCGGTACGCGAGATGGATAGAATTTTGGCCGGCTACCCCATGCAAAAAGCCCTGCCCGATTTAATTGCCAAAGGCGAGCTGCAAGCCGAGCAGCTGCAACAGGCCGAAGAAAATGGCCAGGCACTGGCGGCGGGTTTGGCCATGGGTATTTTCTAGCCACCTTACCAGCGCCCACCAATTGGGCGCTTACAGTTTATCCATCAAACTGTAAAACAACATCCCCGCTACCAAACCCGGGTAGCGCAGCATGGTGCCACCAGGGAAAGATGCAGTGGGCACCTCGGCCATTACATCAAAGCGCTCAGCAGTGCCGGCGATGGCCTCGGCCAAGAGCTTGCCGCCCATAATCGCAGTGGGCACTCCGTGACCCGAATAGCCCTGGGCAAACAGCACATTGGGCTGCAAGCGGCCAAAGTGTGGCATGCGGTTTAAGGTAATCGCTAAGGTGCCGCCCCAGCCGTAATCGATGCGAGCATTTTCAAGCTGGGGGTAAATACGCAGCATATATTTGCGTACAAAGTTTTTAATATCTGCCGGAAATTTACGGCTGTAGTTTTCACCGCCACCAAAGATTAAGCGATTATCGCCACTTAGCTTCCAGTAGTTGATCACAAACAGGGTATCGGCTACGGCGGTATCATCGCGTATAAGCTGGCGGGCTTTTTCCTCGCCCAGCGGCTCGGTAGCCAACACAAAATTATTGATGGGCATAATCTTGCCCGCCATTTTGGGCTCCAGTTTATCCAGGTAGCCATTGCAGGCCAGCACCATAAACTTGGCATTTACCTGGCCGGTGGCGGTTTTAATGCGCACGGTGTTACCGTCTTGGTAGGATTCTACCCGGCTGTTCTCAAAGATTTTTACCCCCAGCTCGCGGCAGGCACGGCCCAGGCCCAGGACAAAATTTAACGGGTGCAAATGCAGCGAGCGCTGATCCAGCAGGCCGCCGTGAAAACTCTCTGAGCCCACCAACTGGCCCACTTCGTGTTTATCCACGTAGCGGCATTGTTCATAGCCATACTGGTTTTTTAATAGGGCCACATCTTCCTGCAGCCAGTTGGTGTGTTTGGGCTTGGAAGCCACGTGCAGGATGCCTTTTTTCAGGTCGCAGTCAATCTTGTGCTCGGCCACCAGCTCGGCCACAGTATCCACCGCTTCGATACTGTATTGCCACAGCAGTTTGGCCCGCTCTTTACCGAGCATGTCTTCCAACTCTTGCTGGTCTTTACGCTGGCCCACACCACAGTGGCCACCGTTGCGACCCGAGG
>JAOXRV010000398.1 GCA_025800435.1 Cellvibrionaceae bacterium
GCATAAATCCTTCCCTGGAGCTCTCGTCCGCCATCCCTGGCTCCCAAGCCCCTAGAAGCACTACCCCCACTCAATACTCTGTATCGTCAGTAATTCAAACTCGGAAATTGTATTGAGCAAACAAAAATAGATTGTTACCCCACCGAATGCCGGCAAATTATATTCGTTTGCACGATACAGAGCCTTGAAGGGGGGAAGGGGGTTTTGGGGGCTTGGGAGCCAGGGATGGCGGACGAGAGCTCCAGGGAAGGATTTATGCGTCCCCTAGAAGTACTACCCCCACTCAATACTCGGCAACGAAGCCACCAATCGTCGACTCTAAAAACAGGCATCGCCGCTCCTGTGCCATCCAGGCACCCGCGGCATACCACCCCATCCGGGGGCATAAAAAAACCCTCCGAAGAGGGCTTTTTACTGCACGATCGCTTAGCGCTTTTCGACCGGGGTAAAGTCGCGCGACGCGTAACCCTTGTACAGCTGGCGCGGGCGGCCAATTTTGTAAGGGTTGGAGATCATCTCGTGCCAGTGGGCGATCCAGCCTACGGTGCGGCCGGTGGCGAAGATTACGGTGAACATATCGGTGGGAATACCGATCGCCTTCATAATAATACCGGAGTAGAAATCGACGTTGGGGTAGAGCTTCTTCTCGATAAAATACTCGTCTTCCAGGGCGATTTGCTCCAGGCGCTTGGCGATCGCCAGTAGCGGATCGTTCTCCAGACCCAGATCGCTCAATACCTCATCACAAGTCTCTTTCATCACCTTGGCGCGGGGGTCAAAGTTCTTGTAGACACGGTGACCGAAGCCCATCAGGCGGAAGGGGTCATTCTTGTCTTTGGCGCGATCCACAAACTCATCGATACGATCGACACTGCCGATCTCTTCGAGCATGCTCAGTACCGCCTCGTTGGCGCCGCCGTGGGCAGGGCCCCACAGGGTGGCGATACCGGCGGCGATACAGGCGAAGGGGTTGGCGCCAGAAGAGCCGGCCAAGCGCACGGTAGAGGTCGAAGCGTTTTGCTCGTGGTCGGCGTGCAGCAGGAAGATCTTGTCCATAGCGCGGGCCAGCACCGGGTTAACCTTGGGCTCATCGCAAGGGGTGCCAAACATCATGTGCAAGAAGTTCTCAGAGTAAGAGAGATCGTTGCGGGGGTACATGAAGGGCTGACCCACGTGGTGCTTGTAGCACATGGCTGCCAGGGTTGGCATTTTCGCAATCAGGCGGTGGGCGGAAATCTTGCGGTGCTCGGGGTTGGTGATGTCCAGTGAGTCGTGGTAGAAGGAGGCCAGGGCGCCGACCGCACCACACATAATGGACATTGGGTGGGCATCGCTGCGAAAGCCGCGGAAAAAGCGCGAAATGTTCTCGTGCACCATAGTGTGATGGGTGATGGTGTGCACGAACTCGTCTTTTTCTTCTTTACTGGGCAGTTCGCCGTTTAGCAGCAGGAAGCAAGTCTCAAGGAAGTCAGAGTGCTCGGCCAGCTGATCAATGGGGTAACCGCGGTGCAGCAGTACGCCTTTGCCGCCGTCGATAAAGGTGATTTCAGAATCACACGAGGCGGTGGCCATAAAGCCGGGGTCGTAAGTGAAGTAACCTTTAGAGGTCAGGCTGCTAACGTCGATTACGTCGGGGCCAATGGTGCCGGAGTACATGGGCAGTTCAATGGCTTCATCTAAACCGTCGACCGAAAGGGTAGCTTTCTTATCAGTCATTACGGGCTCCTATTTCTGCTATTAATTAATTCAAAGGTGCGTAAACGATACCGTCGCAGACGGTGACAAACACGCGGAGTTTGGCGGCCTTTTACGGGGAAATTACGCGAAAATCCACTACTTAAGGCTCTGTGGGTCGACAACTATAAGCGCCGGGTGGGTAAAGTCAATGATTCAGCCTGGATAAAATCACTGAATTTGGACTTAAGTATAGTCTTTAAAAGCCATATCCACGGTTGAGGGAGCGTCGCCGCTGGCCTGGGAGGGGTGACGCGCCAAAATTGGAAATATTGACCCGCTCGGCCCGCTTGCACAATGTTTAAACGCTTTTTTGCCTTATGTGTTAGGTTTTTTCTCTAACCGGCTAATTTTGTTAGACATTAGACCATATTCAGTAATTGGCTCGGCGTTTTTCATTGATATTTAATGGCCTGATCCCTATAATTCTGCGCGATCTTGCAGGGGGGCGATGGCACAAAAAGTGTTATTTGCCTATGCTATAGAGGTCGTTTTCGGAAAGCTGGCCAAAGAGCCGTCCCAAAATTAGCCTCAAACCCGCCCATTTCCTTTGGCCATAGCTGATAGTGAAATTAGGGCATAATAGGTGTGATACAACCGTGAAAAACAACAGACCTGTCAATCTCGACATTTCGACCATAAAACTACCCATCACCGCCTACGTCTCTATTTTGCACCGTGCTTCCGGTGTGGCTTTATTTGCCGGTGTGGCCATTCTGCTGTGGATGTTAGACAAGAGTCTGACCTCTGCCGCCGGTTTTGCCGAGCTACAAGAGACCATGAGCCAGCCGCTGGTTAAACTCATTGTATGGCTGACCCTGGCTGGCCTGGTGTACCATATGATCGCTGGCATTC
The DNA here is from genome assembly GCA_025800435.1 of Cellvibrionaceae bacterium. GTDB lineage: Bacteria > Pseudomonadota > Gammaproteobacteria > Pseudomonadales > Cellvibrionaceae > Pseudoteredinibacter. The sequence goes on from JAOXRV010000398.1 coordinate 2,590, forward strand.
GCCACCTGATCATGGACACCGGTATTGGTGAAGATTTAGAAAGCGGCCAGAAGGGCGCCAAAATAGCTATCGGCGCTATCGCCGTGGCCATCATTTTAGCGGGGGTATGGGTATGGTAACCGCAGTAACAAGTTTTGGTCGCAGTGGCCTATATGACTGGATGATTCAACGCGTCAGTGCAGTGGTCATGGCCGCTTACACCATCTTTTTGGTGGCCTTTATAGTCCTGACTCCAGAGTTGGATTACGAGACCTGGAAAGCGCTGTACAGCACCTTGTGGATGCGAGTTTTCTCCCTGTTGACGCTTATCTCCATTGCCGCCCACGCCTGGATTGGCCTGTGGTGTGTGTTAACCGATTATTTGACCACCCGTTTAGTGGGTAAAAAAGCCACCGTGCTGCGCGTATTCCTGCAGATGGTTCTGGGCCTGGTCACCGTGACCTATGTCGTTTGGGGCATAGAAATTCTCTGGGGAGCTTAAGCAATGGCGAATATGCGCACGATTTCATTTGACGGTATCGTAATCGGCGGCGGTGGCGCCGGTATGCGTGCCGCACTGCAGCTGGCCCAGTCCGGTTACAAGACTGCAGTAATTACCAAAGTATTTCCCACCCGCTCGCACACCGTATCCGCTCAAGGCGGTATCACCTGTGCCATCGCTTCGGACGACCCGAACGACGATTGGCGCTGGCATATGTACGACACCGTAAAAGGCTCTGACTATATCGGTGATCAGGATGCGATCGAATACATGTGTTCCGTTGGCCCCGAGGCCGTATTTGAGCTGGAGCATATGGGGCTACCATTTTCACGTACCGAGCAGGGCCGTATTTATCAGCGCCCCTTCGGTGGCCAGTCGAAAGACTTCGGTAAAGGTGGCCAGGCCGCCCGTACCTGTGCCGCCGCCGACCGCACCGGTCACGCACTGCTGCACGCCCTGTACCAGGGCAATGTTAAGAACAACACCGTGTTCTTAAACGAGTGGTTCGCGGTTGATATTGTTAAAAACCAAGACGGCGCTGTGGTTGGTGTGATCGCCATGAACATCGAAGATGGCGAAGTGGTTTACGTTAAATCCAAAGCCACCGTATTTGCCACCGGCGGTGCCGGCCGTATCTACGCCTCTACCACCAATGCCCACATCAACACCGGTGACGGCATCGGCATGTCCCTGCGCGCGGGTTTCCCCGTGCAAGACATCGAAATGTGGCAGTTCCACCCCACCGGTATTGCCGGCGCCGGGGTATTGGTAACTGAGGGTTGTCGCGGTGAGGGCGGCTACCTGATCAACAAAGACGGCGAGCGTTTTATGGAACGCTACGCCCCCAACGCCAAAGACCTGGCTGGCCGCGACGTGGTGGCCCGCTCGATGGTGATGGAAATTCTCGAAGGCCGCGGCTGTGGCCCTGAGGGCGATCACGTATTCCTGAAGTTGGACCACTTAGGTGAAGAAACCCTCAACGCCAAGCTGCCCGGCATCTTGGAGCTGAGCCGCACCTTTGCCCACGCCGACCCGGTTAAAGTGCCCATTCCCGTGGTGCCAACCTGTCACTATATGATGGGTGGTATTCCCACCAATATCGATGGCCAGGCCCTGACTGTCGACAGTGACGGCAACGATCAAATTATCGACG
>JAOXRV010000400.1 GCA_025800435.1 Cellvibrionaceae bacterium
AGACGGGCGTTTAATCTATTCAGAAAACTACCGTTTTGATGCCGCCGGCGCATTAATTGAAATTACCAAACCCGAGAACCTACCGGTTGGCGCGCAGATATTATTATCCAGTTACCGCCTGCACTTTGGTGACTACTATGGTTTTAGTGTCAAACTGCTGTACCTGGTCATGGGCCTGGCCCTAACCTGGATGGTCGTGAGCGGGGTCAATATCTGGTTTGCCAAGCGGCGCCAGCGCGATCTGCTCAACCGCCTGTGGGCCGCGGTCAGTTGGGGCCTGCCATTGGGTTTTGCGCTGTCGTTGGCGGCCAGCACCGCCCTGAGCTGGAGCCCCACCCCATTACTATGGGGCAGCACACTGGCCAGTTTGTGCGCCGCACGGTTTTACCGTGATGAAACTCAAATGGCACAACATCTTTTTTATGCCACTGCCACTGCCTTGGGTTTTGCCCTGCTGGCCTATAACTACCAACACTGGGCCTACGTCGCTAGCCCAGCGGCCATGGGTATGAACAGTTTTATCGGCGGGGCCTTGCTGCTGACACTGCTGTGCCGGCCAAGGGCATTACCAAGCGAGCCTCGCTAAGTGCAAATTCTGTAGTCGGGAATCGACTGCATAAACAAGCCAATAAAAAAGTGCTCC
>JAOXRV010000404.1 GCA_025800435.1 Cellvibrionaceae bacterium
GCCTTCTAGCTCATCCACCGAGGCCGGCACTATCCACAGATCAATTAAGTAGCCGTTCATACCTCTGGCCCGGCCGTTGTGAATGTCGTCGTCAATGGTGTCGTAGTTAAAATCGCTTAAGTGGCCGGCCAGGCGCTTATTAAAGGCGCTGGCGGCCTCGCTGGTTACCGCCCAGGCCTGTAATTGAAAACCTGGGGAAAGGCGGCTGTCGGGTTCGGTTAAGGCATTAATCAGCACTTCGTCATCGACACTTTTTTCCAGCGCCTGCAGCAGTTTTCGCACCAGCTTCTGGCGCGCATTCAGCTCGTTAAGGGCGGTATTGGTTTGGTTTAGGGTTAATAGCTCGGCATTCAGTTGGGTTTCCTGTTGGCGGTACAGTTCCAATTGGGTAGTGATTGCACTGGCTTGGCTTTTTAGTGCAGAGCGATCGGCAAACTGCTGCTCAAGATCTTCTAGCCGCTGGCGTTCGCTTAGGGTGGCCAGATACAGATAAGCCAAGTAGGAAAGCATCAATACAATAATTGCCGTCGGGGTGGCCTTTAGCCAAAATTGCTTGCTGCGCCAAAAGGGTGGC
>JAOXRV010000428.1 GCA_025800435.1 Cellvibrionaceae bacterium
CCTCGGGCCGCATCAGTAGCCACTGCTCGATAATATCGTCACAGTAGTCGTGTAAATCACGACTACTTTGGGTGGCGCCCTGGCTCTGTTCGGCCCGGTTAATTAAATTATTGAGCGTGCTTTTGCACTGGCCAATTTGCGATTGCAGCAGCGCCAGGTCTTGTTGCAGATCGGCTTGATCTGGGTAGTCGTCCTGCATTTCGCTGAGCAGGGTTTTAATGGTGGACAGCGGCGTGCCCAGCTCGTGAGCGGTGCCGGCGGCTAAGGTGGCGACGGCCATTAGCTGTTGGTTGACCATTTCCTCTTCGCGCAGCTGGTTTAGGGCCTGGTCTTTGCGGCGAATATTGCTGGCCATCTGCACCACAAAATAACTGATTAATAAGGCGCTGGCCATAAAGTTAAGCCACATGCCCAGGGTGTGGGCATTCCAGCGGCTGCCGCCTTCTTGCACCATGGTCATGCTGTGGCTCATGCCCGTGTGGTGTGCCATCGGTGCCAGGGCATCGACGGGGATATGGTAAAACAAAAGGGTGGTGTAGGCGGCCACAGAAATTGCCGTGAGGATGGCAGCATAATTCCAAGACAGGGTGGCCGCGGCAATACACAGCGGCACTAAATAGTAGGAAACAAAAGGGTTGTTGGCACCGCCGCTAAAATACAACAGTAAACTGATGCACAAGGTGTCGAGCAATAGCTGGGAAAAAAACTCCAACTCGGTCACTGGCCAGGGCTTGCGCAGGCGCAGCCAGGTGAGCATATTGATGGCGGTAATACCGGTTAGAATAAGCCCGAGCATATCATAGGGTAGCGCCAACTCTAGTACTTGGTTGGCGCTGACCAGGGCCAGGCACAGGGCGCAGATTAATAGGCCGCGAATAATCATTAAACGGCGCAGATTACTGGTCGGCGCCATCAGGCTTATGGAGCTGCTCATGGGGTTTCGCTTAGCGGTCATTGCAGTGGGTTAAGACGTTATTGTGCAAGAGTTGCGGCAAAAAAAATAGGCAGACACTGGTCGATTGGTGTTAGCGCTCGGCCAAACGCGCGTGAAGTTTGGCCAGGCCAAAACCACCAGTGCCGCCTGCGGGCCAGTTGGCCCTGAATATGAGTAGAGAGGGCAGAGCCGTTTCGGGCTTGGCTACCGCTAAACGACTATACTGGCGGCTATTCTATGCCCTGCATTGCGCCCTGGGAATGTGGCATCTTGTCGCAGTCTAAGTTTACAGCCGGTGTTGATAAACATAGGGACGGAGTCGCCAGCACAGCCCAGTTATTAAGAACTACACTACAGGTTTTGGCGCCAGTAGTTCTCGCACTTGCCTTCCATCAGCGGCATGGTTTTTTCCAGTGCGGTCAGCAGAAAATCCCGAAACGTGCGAATGCGGCTGTTATTGCGTAGGTCGATATGGCTCAGTACCCACAGGCCCATGCCTTCCATTAAGGGGGCGTCGGGCAGGCGTTGCAGCTCGGCGGCGGTATCGCCCAAGCCGCAGGGCAGCCGCGCTATACCGCAGCCGGCCTTGGTCATGGCGTAGACCCCGTTCATGCTCGAACAGCGGTGCCGCACCACTAGGCCGGGCAGGTGCTCGTGGGCCCAGTCCGGTGCGTTGGGGCTGTCGTCGTGCCAGCCGATGGCGCTGACCGAGCTGGGGTCGCGCTGGTAGGCTTGTAAGACTTCGGCGGTGCCGTACAGGGCCAGGGCAAACCGGCCCATGCATTTGCCGACCACGTCCGGGGCGGGGTTATTGGTGGCGCGCAGGGCGATATCTGCTTCTCGTGCACTGAGGTTAACGTGTTCATCTTTTAGTATCAGCTCGATATCAATCTGCGGGTATTGGCTGCAAAACTCGCGCACCAGCACCGCTAGGCGCGGGCCAAATAGGTCCATGGCGGTAATGCGCAGGGTGCCGGCCAGCTCCTGCTGCTCGGCGGTGACCATGCGGTCCACCGCGTTAACCGAGTCGCGTATCTGACGCGCATAGGGGATTAAACTCTGCCCCAGGGGCGTAATTAGCAGGCCACTGCTGCTGCGTTCGAACAGTGGAGTGCCGAGCTGCTGCTCCAGCGCGCTGATGCGACGTGAGACGGTGGTGTGGTTAACCTTGAGCTCTTTAGCTGCCGCAGTCAGTGAGCCCTGCAGCGCGGTACTCAAGAAAAAGTTAAGGTCATTCCAGTCGATATTATTCATATTTCCAAGGGCGCCTCATTGTATTTCAGTCATTATTAGATTTTGCTTAGCGGTTTCTTTACTTAACTTAGCTAAATTTTACTGTGCGTATTTGCATCCCCCTGTTGCCCGATGGGGCGTTGTGTTGGCACTGGGGCGGGGTTAGCATTGCCGCGCTTATTATTATTGAGGTGACTTATGCACAAATTATTCACTGTTGCGGCCGTTTTGGCCAGTGCCCAGTTAGCTTTTGCCCCGGCCGCCCTGGCCGCTAAAAAGCAAGACTACATTAAAATTGCGACCGATTTTCTGGCCGCAGATCAAAAAGTGGCGGCCGATACCCTGCGCTTTAAGCAGATCAGCACCACCGGCGCCTTTGCCCGTGTCTATATGAAGATGTACGTCGAGGGTGAAGATAACAAAACTTTCTTCTGTAAAATTAAAAAGAAAAACAAAGAAGTAAAATTCTGCAAGCTGAAGTAAGCGCTTAGGCGACGCCGCTGGCGTCGCCGATATTCCTTGGTCTGGTTGATTTTCACCCAGATTTTTCCCAGCTAAACACCGACCCCTTCTCGACTTTACCTCTGTAGATGATAATGTGTCTCAATTACTTAATTGGGGAATATTGTCAAATGCGCAAAGAAACCTATTGGTCAAAGTACGCCAGCGACTTCGAACAACGCAGTAATTATATAATTGGCAGTAGCCAGGTGGCCGCCATCAAGGCCTATATGGCCAGTTTGGATGGGCTGCAGACAACCCTGGAACTGGGTTGTGGCACCGGTACCTGCACCGAGGTGCTTATGCCCGCCGCCGACCACTACACCGCCACCGACCTATCCGACGAGATGATTGCGGCCAGCAAAGAGCGCTTCGGCGAGCGCCCGGGCCTGTTGATTGAAAAAGCCGATTGCTTTGATCTGCATTACCCAGAGCACAGTTTTGATACCGTGGTTATGTGCAATCTGCTGCATATTATCCCCACCCCAGAGCTGGCCCTGATTGAGGCGCGGCGGGTGTTGAAGCCGGGCGGGCGCTTGATTGTGATCAGTATGACCAGCGAGGGCCTGAGCCTGTTTGGCAAATTGGGGATGATGTATCGCTATCTGAAGGCCTTTGGCAAGCCCTCGCCCCACGCCACCACCTTAACCGTGCAAAGCGCCAGTGCGCTGCTGACTGGGGCTGGTTATCAGTTACAGCAGGCCGAGCTAATCGGCGATAAGGTACGCGCGATCTTGATCCAGGCCGTGCCTGGGGCGAGCGCCTAGCGCTGCGCTGGTTCGGTACACTAGCCCGTTGCATAGCGCAAATAAAAGCCGTGTTCGCTGGCGCTGGCACCGCGCAGTTGCTCGGTGCTGCTGCCGAGGTGTTGAACCTGGCAGGGCGCTGGGAACAGGGTCTCGACCTCGGCCACCGAAACACTAAAAGGCGGCGGCTGAGTTTGCCCCTCTGGGTACTCCAGCGTCAGCAACAGGGTTTTGCAGCCGTCGGGCAGCAGCTTGGCCAGCAAGCGGCAATAGGCTTGGCGCATGGGCTCGGGCAGGGCAATCAGGGCGGCCCGGTCGTAGACCGCTTGGCACTGGCTTAAGTGTTCTGCGCGCAGGCCAAAAAAGTCGCCGGCCAACAGTGTATAGGGGCCGCTTTGGTAGCAGCGAAACGCGCCGCGCTGGCTCACCGTGGGCGCGAGCTGTTGCTCGGCAAAAAACTCGCTTACCGCGGTTTCGCTCAGTTCTACACCCAACACACGATGGCCTTGGGCGGCCAGGTACACCATATCCAGGCTTTTACCGCACAGCGGCACCAAAACTTGGGTGTCGGTTTCTAGTCCCATGCCCGGCCAGTATTTGACTAAATTGTGATTGTACTGGCCCTGGTGAAAACCAATCTCTTGATTGTGCCAGCGCGTTAGCCAAAACTCGTTTTCCATGGTGCTTCCCCAGCTTCGATCAGTGCGCCCAATGTAGCAGAATAAACCCTATTTATTAACTGTTGCGGACTCGGGCTTTATCCGTACTTGCGGGTCTTGCGGTGCTATACTTGGCCGCTTTGTTTATACGCCACTGTTAGGAAATTTTATGTCCACAGCTATGCAGGCCACCCTGACACAGGGTTCGGTTGCACACACGCTACGCGATATGGCCGCGCCTATGGTGATTGGTCTGTTGGCGATGATGTCGTTTAATGCGGTGGATACCTTTTTTGTCGGCCAGCTGGGCGAGGATGCCCTGGCGGCGATGAGCTTTACCTTTCCGGTGGTGATGGTTTACACCAGTTTGGCCATTGGCCTGGGCGCCGGCACCTCCTCCAGTGTGGCCCGGGCCATTGGCTGTGGCGACCAGGCCCTGGCCAAGCGGCTGATTACCGATGCCATGACCATGGCGCTATTGCTGTCCCTCAGTTTTGGTCTGCTCGGTTATCTGCTGATGGACGAGATCTTCCAGTTGTTGGGGGCCAGCGCCGCGCTGCTGCCGCTGATTCACCAGTATATGGATATCTGGTTTTTGGGCGTGCCCTTTCTGATTATTCCAATGGCGTCCATGGCGGCGCTGCGGGCCATGGGCCTGAGTAAAATACAGGGGGTGGTGATGGGGGTTTCCGCCATTGCCAATGGTCTGCTCGACCCGCTGCTGATCTTTGGTTTGCTGGGTTTCCCGCGTTTAGAGCTGGCCGGGGCCGCCTGGGCCAGCCTTATTGTGCGCCTGGGGGTGATGGCGGTTGTGGTCTATGTAATGGTGTGGCGCCTCAAGCTGCTGGCCAACCCCTTTGTGGCCCTGGCTAAATGGCTGGCTTCTTGCCGCCAGATATTGCTGGTGGCGCTGCCGGCCATGGGCACCAACGTGATTATTCCCCTGGCCAGCGGCATCGTGGTGGCGATGGTGGCCAGTTATGGCGAGGCGGCGGTGGCGGGCCTCGGGGTGGCACTGCGGGTGGAGCCCATTGTGCTGATCTGTTTTTATGCCCTGTCCGCCGTGATAGGGCCCTTCTTTGGCCAGAACACCGCGGCCGGGGCTTATCAGCGGGTCTATGAGGCCCAGCGGGTGGCGGCGCGCTTTTGCCTGGTGTTTGGCCTGGGCACGGCGCTGCTGCTGGCTCTCGGCGGCCGTTGGCTGGCCTCGCTGTTTAGCGATTCCGCCGAGGTGATCGATGTCGCCGCCAGCTATTTATTGCTGGTGCCAATCAGCTACGGTTGCTACGGCATGGTGATGTTTATCAACGCTTCCTTTAACGGCTTGGGCAAACCAATGCCTGCGCTCGTTATCTCCACCTTGCGGGTGCTGGGCCTCTACCTGCCCGTGGCTTGGCTGGCTATGGAGTTTTGGCAGCTTAAAGGCCTTTTTGTGGCCACTGCCCTAACCAATGTGGCGGTGGGCCTGGGGGCCTATGTTTGGTTGAGCTGGCAGCTCAAGCAGCTGGAGTCGTCTGAAAAGTAACCAGCTTGAGTTTTTCTCCTCTTTTCTTGTGGCCTAAAACCCTGTATATTAGCAAAAGCTAAACTAAAGCTCTTTTAATAACAATGCTGCGGACTCCTCTCTATGAAACACAAAATCATGGAATGGGCGGTGGAACACCCCCGCTCGATCTTCTGGCTGACCGGTATTTTGTGTCTGGTGGCCCTCGCCTTTATGCCCCGGATCACGGTTGATACCGACCCCGAGAACATGCTGCCCCACTCCAACCCGGCGCGGGTGCTGCACGAGGAGGTAAAGCAGCGCTTTGGCCTATCCGATATGGTGGTGGTCGGCATCGTCAACGAGCAGGGTGTGTATAACCCCACCACCCTGGGTAAATTGCACAAGCTCTCTGAGGAGGCGCTAAAGATCGAGGGCGTGATCGCCGACGACCTGATGAGCTTATCGCTCAGCGATAATATCACCCAGGGTGGTCCGGGTGAGATCTCTTTCCACTGGATGATGCGCCAACCCCCGGCCAACCAAGCCGAGGCAGAGCAGATCAGCGCCTGGGTAGAGCGTTTGCCACTGCTTAACAATACCTTGGTGTCCGGCGATAAAAAAGCCGTGGGTATGTATATACCCATTGTCGCCAAAGACCAAAGCTACCGGGTTTATCAAGAGCTGTTAGCGGTGATTGACGGTTTTGAGCCGGGTGATGAGCAGTTCCATATCACCGGCTTGCCGGTGGCCGAAGACACCTTCGGGGTGGAAATGTTTAAGCAGATGGCTATCTCTGCGCCGGCGGCGGGCCTGCTGATCTTTGTGATGATGCTGTTCTTCTTCCGCTCCGCCGCGCTGGTGACCGCGCCGATGATTGTGGCCATGGCCACGGTGATTATCACCATGGGTGCGATGATCGGTATGGGCTTTCCCGTGCATATTATGTCGTCGATGATCCCCATCTTTTTGATGCCAATTGCGGTGGTGGATTCGGTTCATATTCTGTCGGAATTTAACGACCACTACCGGCCGGGCAAAGACAAAAAAGCCCTGGCCCGAGGCACCATCGACGAGCTGTTCCAGCCCATGCTGTTTACCTCGATTACCTCGATTGTGGGCTTTGCCTCGCTCAATACCGCCGATATTCCACCGGTGCGAGTATTTGGTAGCTTTGTCGCCTTTGGTATTGCCGTGGCCTTCCTACTCAGCATCACTTTTGTGCCGGCCTATATGTCTTGCCTATCCGATGAGACTTTAGACAAGATGTCAAAGCGGGTTCACAGCGGTGAAAAACCCAATAGCTTTTTGGCCCGCCTGCTGCGCACCTTGCCCGGCTTTACCGGCGCCGCCCGCAGCCTGATTATTTTGGTCGGCGCGCTGGGTCTTGGCTTCTCGGCCTGGGGCATCAGCAAAATCGTTATCAACGATAACCCCATGAACTGGTTTGAAGAGAAGCACCCAATTCGCTACGCCGATAAGGTACTCAACCAACACTTTGCCGGCACCTACGAGGCTTACTTAAGCTTTAATTCCGAAGCGGGCAGCGCCGATGGGGTAGAGCAAAAAGCCAAGGCTATTTTAGCTTCCGCCCCGGCCGAGGTGCAGCAGCAGTGGCAAACTATTAGCCAGAGCCCGGCGACCATGGCCGATGCCATTGTCGAGCAGCAAATGACTGCCAGCGATGAAACCTTGGACTACTGGGATCAGCTCGCCGATGTGGCCGATGAGGCCGGCGCTGCGGGTCGCTTGTTCTTACAGCCCGAGTACTTAAGGTATTTGGAATCGGTGCAGCAGGCGCTGATGGATTCGGGTTATGTGGGCAAAACCAACGGCCTGGTTGATCTGTTGAAAACCGTCAACCGCGAACTGCGCAGTGGCGAGGCCACAGACTACCGCTTGCCCACTTCGGCCGAAGCCTCGGCCCAAGCCATCTTGGCCTTCCAGGGCTCACACCGCCCGGCGGATGTTTGGCATTTTGTGACCCCGGACTACGGTTCTTCAGTGGTGTGGATGCAATTGAAATCTGGCGATAACCAGGATATGAATCTGGTGCTGGATTATATGCAGGATTGGTTTGCTAAAAATCCCGCCCCCGAAGGTTTAACTGTGGACTGGAGCGGCCTGACCTATATTAACGTGGTGTGGCAAGATGCCATGGTCAGCGGCATGTTAAAAAGCTTGATCTCATCCTTTGTGATTGTGGCCTTGATGATGATGTTCTTGTTCCGCTCGGTGGTCTGGGGGCTGATTGCGATGCTGCCACTGACCCTAACTATTTCCCTGATTTATGGTCTGATTGGGGTAACCGGAAAAAACTACGACATGCCGGTGGCGGTACTGTCGGCCCTGACCCTGGGCATGAGTATCGACTTTGCGATTCACTTTATCGACCGCTGCCGCTATATGGTTGAAAAACACGGCGGGTGGGCCAAGGGCCTAGACGCGGTGTTTGAAGAGCCGGGCCGGGCCATTGGCCGCAACGCCATTGTAATTGCCCTGGGCTTCTCGCCGCTGCTGATCGCACCGCTGGTGCCCTACCAGACCGTGGGTATTTTCCTGGCCTCGATTATGGTGATCTCTTGTGTCACCACCCTGTTATTGTTACCGAGCATTATCGGCCTGTTGCGTAATTATTTGTTTAAACAAGCCGACGCTTAATTGGAGGTAGACCATGAAAATTCTAGCTAAGTTATTTGCCGCCGCGTCACTGCTGTTGGTCAGTGTCAGCGCCAGTGCCGTGGATGTGCAGGATATTGTCAAACGCGCCAACCTGGCTGCGGTATACCCCGGCAACGACGGCCGCGCCGAAGCGCGGATGTTGATTGTCGATAAGCAGGGGCGCAAGCAGATGCGCCAGTTCACCATTTTGCGCCGCAATATTGAGGCCGGTGGCGACCAACAATTCTTGGTGGTGTTCTCGCGCCCCAGCGATGTGGCCCGCACCACTTTTTTGGTTGACAAACACCCGGGTGGCGACGACGACCGCTGGCTGTATCTGCCCGGCTTAGATCTGCTTAAGCGTATCGCCTCCGGCGATAAGCGCACCAGTTTTGTGGGCTCGACTTTCTTCTATGAAGATATTTCCGGGCGCGATATCAACGCCGATAACTTTGAGTTGTTAAGCGAAGACGACAGCGCCTGGACCTTAAAGGCCATACCCAAGGATGCGGCTTCGGTTGAGTTCGCCTACTACACGGTGAAAATCGACAAAAAAACCATGCTGCCCATGTTGTCTGACTACTTTGACAGCGCCGGCAAAAACTATCGCCGCATGAGCGCCACCAAGGTCAAAGATATTCAGGGCTTTCCCACCATTATGGAAATGAAAGCCGAAAACCTGCGCGATGGCAGCTTTAGTATCAACCAGCTGCGCAAGGCTCAGTACGATGTCAATATTCCCGAGAATGTTTTCTCTGAGCGCTCACTGCGTATGCCCCCGCGAGCTTGGGTGAAGTTGTAATGAAAAAGTTTCTGCCCTTGGTATTAGGGTTGTGCTCAAGTTTGGCGCTGGCTCAGGATAGCAGTCAAAGCGAAGAAGACCTTTGGGGCAGTGACGATCAGTGGGGTGATGCCTGGGCCGACGCCGAAGAGGAATCTTCCTCCAGCTGGGATTGGCGCGGCTTTACCGAGTTGGGGGTGGGCGCCTTTCGTCGCGCCAGCCCCAGCCCAGATGGCAATAGCCTTTTGGAATCGCGCAGTCAGCTGTCGGTTTCCGGTTATCTTGGTGAAACTTATCTAAGTGGCAAGTTTGAATTACTGCTTGACGATGTGGACGACGATAAGGTGCAGCTGCTGACCCGTGAACTCTACCTTGACCACAGCTTAAGCGATAAGCTCAGTGTGCGCCTGGGCCGCCAGATCTTAACCTGGGGCACTGGGGATTTTGTGTTCTTAAACGATTTCTTTCCCAAAGACTGGCAGTCGATGTTGTCCGGGCGCGAGGATGACTATCTAAAGGCGCCCAGCAACTCGCTTAAAATCAGTTACTTTGGCAGCGCCGCCAATCTCGATCTGGTGTGGACCCCAGAGTTGAGTGCCGATAGCCATATCAGCGGCGAGCGCTTTGCCTACTACAACCCCATGCTGGGACGCCCGGTGGTCGAGCCGCGGGTAGTGGCGGATGAACCGGAGCACGATATTCACAATGGCCAATTGGCCCTGCGCCTATCGGCCACCAAATCGGGGGTGGAGTACGCCGCTTATGCCTACCGAGGTTTTTACACCCAGCCCAATAGTGTGAAACCCGAGACCGGCCGCAATTACTACGCCAGCCTAAATGCCTATGGTGCCAGTCTGCGCACGCCTTTAGGCAAAGGTATTTTAAATACTGAATTTGCTTACTGGGATTCCCGTGACGACAGCAATGGGGCAAATTCGTTTATTCCCAATAGCCAGCTTAAATACTTAATTGGCTATGAGCAGGAGCTGTTTGCCAACTTTACCGCAGGCGCCCAATGGTATACCGAGCAGACCTTGGATTTTGATGCAGCTAAGGCCAATGCTACCCCCGGCTTTAAATTAGCCAATAAATGGCACCACAACGCCACCTTGCGCCTGACCTATATGACCATGGAGCAAAAGCTCACCTGGTCATTATTTGCGTTTTACTCCCCCGATGAAAATGATTTTTATCTCAAACCAAAAATCACCTATCGGCGGGATGATCACTGGACTTTCATTGTCGGCGCCAATGAATTTGGCGGTGGCGACCTAAGCCAGGAGTGGGGCCAGTTTAAGCCCAGTAGCAATGTCTACGCCCGAGTGAAATACACCTTTTAATTTGCAGGAGCAGCTACCATGACAGTCAATCGCGTACTTCATATTATTGCCGGCCTATTTGTGATGCTCAGCGTCGCACTTGGCTACTATATCAACCCCTGGTTTTTTGCCTTTACCTTTTTTGTCGGCGCCAATTTATTCCAGTCCGGTTTTACCAACTGGTGTTTGATGGCGGATATTTTGAAAAAGTTGGGTTTAAAGGAAGCCTGATTTTTAATATCTCTCATTGCAGGGTTTGTGGCTTCGGCGACGAGCCTTGTGTCGGGAGGGGGTTCTGGAGGACGCACGAGTCCATCCCTGGAGCTCTCGTCCGGCATCCCTGCCTCCCAAGCCTCCAGAACCCCCTCCCGACACAAGGCTCTGTATCGTGCTAAGTCGAGCTATTTGCGGGTGATCTACAGCTATCGTGATCTGGACTAATACTCTATGATGGCCCCATTAATTGGGAGCCAGTCATGGGCCGTTTGATTTATCTAAGCCTCGCCTATCTTTTCTTTGCCCTGGGGGTAGTCGGTGCGTTTTTGCCGGTGTTGCCCACCACGCCGTTTTTATTGCTGGCGGTTTGGTGTGGGGCCAAGGGCTCTACCCGCTTTAAGTGGTGGCTGCTGCGTCACCCGCGCTATGGGCCGGGTTTGCGGCTGTGGTATCGCCAGGGGGCCATCCCCCGGCGCGGCAAGTTGATAGCGGTGGCGGTGATCGCCAGCAGTTGGTTACTGATTTACGCCAAAGGCAGCAGCACCGAGCTGCTGCTGATTACTGGGTTTATTCTCAGCTGTTCGGCGCTGTTTGTGGCCACTCGGCCCGATCCTCATTAGGTTCTTGCCCCAAGCGGTCGTGCTTGTGCTCGCTGCCCAGCCAGTAGTAGATGCAGGGCAGCACTACCAGGGTAAACACGGTGCCGATCAGCATTCCCGCCACCAGAATAATACCAATGCTATTGCGCGCCTCGGCGCCGGCGCCGGTCACCAGCACCAGCGGGAAGTGGCCCAGGGCGGTGGCGGCGGTGGTCATCAGCACCGGCCGCAGGCGAGTGGTGGCGGCGGTTTTAATTGCCGCCAGCTTGGCCGCCCCTTCAATTTGCTGCTGCTTGGCAAATTCCACAATTAAAATACCGTTTTTGGCGATTAGGCCAATTAGGGTGACGAGGCCAATTTGGGAATAGATATTGACCGTGGTTAAACCCAAAAACGGAAACAGCAGAGCGCCAGACAGGGCCAGGGGCACACAGCCGAGCAGAATCACCAGCGGATCTCGAAAGCTATTGAATTGAATCGTCAGCACTAGGTAAACCACCAGCATTGCCACCAGCAATACCCCCACCAGGGTGTTGCCCTCTTTGCGCAGCTGGCGCGATTCGCCGGCGTAATCAACACTGTAGTTATTGGGCAGGGCCTCGGCGGCAATGGTCTCCAGCGCACTTAGGCCCTGCTCCTTGGTGGTGCCGGGCAGTACCCCGCCAAGAATGCGGAAGGATTTTTGCTGGTCAAACTTGCCGAGAATGCGCGGGCTGGTGACTCGCTCTAAGCTGGCCAGCGCCGATACCGGAATCAGCTCGCCGGCGGGGGTGCGCAGTTGCAGGTTTAAAAAATACTCGGGGTTGATGCGGGCCGGCTGTTCCAGCATGGGGATAACCCGAAACGCCTTGCCGTTGCCGTCAAAGCGATTGGCATAATTGGCCGATAGCAGCACACTTAATTGCTCGCTGACACTGGCCAGGCTCATGCCTAAATCCGCAATCCGCTCGCGTTTCAGTTTAAAGCGCAGCTGGGGCAGGTCGATATGCAAATCGGTATTGAGGAACATAAACTTGCCACTGGCGTAGCCGGCCTTGATGATTTCCTGGGCGTAGTTTTTCATCTCCTCATAACTGCCCGAGGACTGTACCACTAGCTCTACATCAAAGCGCCCGGCGGTGGGCAGTGCCGCCGATAAAATCGGGAATACTTCCAGTTCCGCAATTTTGCTCAATTCCTTAAACACCTGCGGCTGCAGCTCTTTATTGCTCTGCTCGCGCTCACCCACCGGCACCAGTTTAAGGCCGCCAAAACCGCCGCTGGCCATAATTACCTGCCACACGCCGTAGGAGCCCGGGGTTTGTAAAAGGGTGTCCACTACCTGGTACATATTGGTGGTGGTGTATTCTAAGGATGACTCTGGCGGTGCGGTTATCACCACATTAATACTGCTATTGTCCTCGGTTGGGGCCAGCTCTTTGAGCGAAAATAGGTAGAACGGCAGTGCCAATAGGCTGATAAACACCGCGCTGAACAAAACCTGTTGTTGCCAGTTAAATAAACCGTCGAGAAAGCGGCTGTAAAAATTCTGCACGCGTTCAAACTGGTGGTTGACCCAGCGAGTGAGGCGGCTTTCTTTGCCGCCTTCGGGGCAGACGCTGGCACTCATAATGGGCGAGAGGGTGACCGCCACAATACCCGAGATCAACACCGCCACCGCCAGGGTGAAAGCAAACTCTTTAAATAAAATACCGGTTAAGCCCGATAAAAACCCAATCGGCGCATAGACCGCTGCCAGGGTGATGGTCATGGCGGTGATCGGTGCCAGCAGTTGGCGCGAGCTGGCCAGGGCCGCCTGGCGCCGGTCCATGCCCTCGCGCATATAGCGGGCGACGTTTTCCACCACCACAATCGCATCGTCTACTACCAGGCCCACCGACAGCACAATTGCCAGTACGGTTAACAGGTTGAGGGAAAAGCCCATCAGCGCCATCGCCGCAATTGCGCCTAAAATTGAAATAGGAATCGTCACCAGTGGCACTAGCGCGGTGCGGAAGGAGCCCATTAGCGCCAGTACCACCAGGCCCACCAGGGTCACGGTTTCAAACAGGGTGGTAAAAATTTCTTTCAGTGCGGCGCGCATATACAAGGTGCCGTCGTAGCCCATATCAATGGTCAGGTCGCCGGGCAGGGTGCGGCGAACTTCCGCCAGGCGTTTATACACCTCGTCGCCAATGGCTATTTCATTGGCTCCCGGCAGCGGCCAGATGGAAATAAAATTGGTCATCCGCTGGCTGAAGCGGCCATTGACTTGGCCCTCTTCTTCACCCACTTCAATATCGGCCACATCGGCCAGGCGAATCAAGCCGCCATCGGTCTGCTTAACCACCAGCCGGGCAAACTCTTCGGCGCTGCTCAAGGTGGCGTCGGCCAACATATTGATGCGCTGACGCTCATTCTCGCTCTTGCCCATGGTGGCGATAATATTATTGCTGCGCAGAGCCGCCAGCACCTCGTCGGCGCCGAGTTTATAGGCCGCCAGCTTGGCCGGTTTAATCCACACCCGCATCGCCGGGTTGCGGCCACCCTCTACCCCGACCCTTTGCACTCCGTCGATAGAGGCGAGGATAGGGTTGACCCGGCGGGTCAGGTAATCGCTGACTTCGGCGCGGCTAAATTGATCGGAATAGGTGGGCAGGTAAAACAGCGCCCCGGCGCGGTCGGCGCGGTTTACCGATACCGCGGGGTCCTCGGCCCCGGGGGGCAGCTCAAAGCGAATTTGGCTGAGCCGCGCGCTGAGTTCGGCCAACGCTGCGGTGCTGTCTTCGTTGAGGTTTAGCCAGGCGGTGACGGTGCTGGTGCCGGGGGTGGTGTTGGAATCGACATAGTCGACCCCGGGCACGGTTGAGACAGCGCGCTCGATTGGGTCGGTAATAAACCCCTGCACCGTATCGGCATCGGCGCCGGTGTAAACCGTGCTTACCACCAGCGATGAGCTTTCAATTTGTGGGTATTGCAATACCGCCAAATCCTGGCTGGCGCGAATACCTGCGAGAATTAAAATGGCGCATACCACCAATGCCAGCACCGGTTTTTTAACAAACACATCCATAATATTGGGGCGTTCATGGCTGGGTGACATTAGTTCGCCTCCTCACTGGTTTGGGCTGGGGCGGTGCGCTTGGGCTCCTTATCGATAAATACCTTGAGGCCCTGGCGCAGTTTAAAGGCGCCTTCATTGGCCACCAGTTCGCCGGCCTCTAAGCCACTGAGAATAACAATTCGGCTGCCGCTGCGCGGCCCGCTTTGGATGCTGCGGCGCTCGGCCCGGTAGTGTTGCTCCTGCGGCTGCAGCACATACACATACTCGCCGAACTGATCGCGGCTGAGACTGACATCGGGCACGCTGGCGAGCTGGCGTTCGGCGCCGCTGGCGATGCGCACGGTGACGATGCTGCCGGCTTGCAGCGGCTGCTTGGGGTCGGGTTTAAAACGTGCCCGGTAACGCAATTGGCGCGAACTGCTGGAGACGCTGGAATCCTGTGCCAACAGCTCAGCCCTGAGGGGCTGGCCCCCGGCCTGGCCGATCACCTCAATATGGCTGTCGCGGCCGAGTTGGGCGCGATCCTGGGGCATTTTAAAATCCACCCATAAATATTCATCCAGGCCAATTAGGGTGGTGATCAGGGTATTTTGCTGTAGGTATTGGCCCACCTCAAAATTGTGCAGGCCGGCGCGGGCGGCAAAGGGGGCGACCATGGTTTTTTTATTGATAATTACCTCCAGCCGGCGGGCTTCGGCCTGGCGGTTTTGGTAATCGGCCACGGCGCGGTCATAGGCTTCGGCGCTGACGCGGTTGTTGGCACGCAGTTTTTTATTGCGCTCCAGGGTCAGTTTGGCCAGTTTAACATTGGCCCTGGCCGCCTTAAGCCGGGCCTGCTCTTCGCTTACATCCAGCTGCAGCAACAGCTGCCCGGCGCTGACCTCGGCCCCCGGGGTAAAATTAATCTTGGCAATTTTACCGGCCAGTTCATTGCGCAGTTCCAGCCGCCGGGGCGCCAGTAGCTCGCCCACCAGCTCCATGCTGGGGCGAAACTCTATCATGCTGGCGGCACTGGCGCGCACCGTGGCCGAGGGTTCGGGGTAGGCCTTGCCCTTTTCAATGGCGGCGCTGATCTGTGCAAATTTAAAATAGCCGAGCCCGGCCAGGGCCAGCAGGCAAACAAGCAGGGTAATTAACCAACGGCGTATATTCATGGTGTTCCTCTGTTAGCGTAGACCTTGTTGGTCTAGCAATTCGATAATGGTGGGAATATCGGCATCACGGATATTTTGCTGCCAGCTATAGCTGTTCAGCAGGCGGATAAAAGCCCGCACTTGTATATGTTCGGGGGCCAGCGGGTAGGGCAGCTGGCTCGGCTGCGGCTGGTGTTGCAAACTCAGGTGTTGCAATACCTGGGCAAAGCCCACGTACAAAGACCAGACCGCGCTGTTGATCTCGTCAATAGTGGCGTTGCTGGCCTCTAGGTCTAGCTCGCCACTGGTCGCCGCCTGTTGCCACAGCCCATTAAACCTGGCGTAAATGCTGTCGCTCTCCCGATACAGTTGGCCCAGCCAGCCGGCGGAGGCGCGCTTGAGAATGGCCTCGCAATTGAGCAGCGCATTGAGGTGCTGCTCAAAACTGTAGCGCTGGGTGCGCAGGGGGTTCATCAAGGCTAGTGCCAGCAGTCGTTGGGGCGTATTGAGGGGCAGCGCCAATACCTGCTTGACCCGCTCGGCAAAGTTGCGATTGATCTGGCTGCCCAGGGCCACCAGCACATCCTCTTTACTTTGCACATGTTTGTAGAGGCTACCGATAGAAACCCCGGCCCGCTTGGCAATGGCGGCCATGGTGAAATCCAGCAGTGAGCTCTGTTCGATACAGTACTCGGCGGCATCCAGAATCAGGCGCTGTTGTTGTTCGGGGCTGTGTTTGGGCGCGGGCGACATGGGGCATCTCGGTTTGGGCAATAGCACTAGAATTTGTGTGGGTAACTTCATTCGAATGGTGTTCGAATGTGGCCATGTTAATCCCCTGGGCTCACCTTGGCAAGTGTCTTTCGGTTTTGCACGGCCGCTTGCAAGTGTTATTTTTGCAAAAATAACCAGCGTGGCTCAAAATACCAAAATCTTGGCTCGTAGAAGTAGCCCTGCGTGGCTTGTGGCAAAGCCGGGGTCTTTTTCAATAACAATAAACAGCGAGACTATAACGTGGAACAACTGGACGTCTTAATTATTGGTGCCGGTATCTCTGGCATCGGCATGGCCTGCCACCTCAGTCAAAAAAGCCCCAAACAAACTTATGCCATCTTTGAAGGCCGCGACAGCATCGGCGGCACCTGGGATTTATTTCGCTACCCAGGTATCCGCTCCGATTCGGATATGTACACCTTTGGCTACAGTTTTAAGCCCTGGACCGGGGGCGACGATATTTCCCCGGCCGCTGCCATTTTGGATTATCTGCGCGAGACCATGGTGGATTATCAGGTGGAAGATAAAATTCGCTTTGGCCACAAGGTCAGCCGCCTGGAGTGGCAATCGGAGCAGAAGAGCTGGTTAATTCGCTATAGTGTGGACGGTGGTGCCGAGCAAGAAATTCGCGCGCGTTTTTTGCTGTGCTGCACCGGTTACTACAATTACGAGCAGGGTTATCTGCCCGAGTTTGCCGGCTACGACGATTTTAAAGGCACCATTGCTCACCCGCAGCACTGGCCCGAGGATTTAGACTACAGCGGTAAAAACGTGCTGGTCATCGGCAGTGGCGCCACCGCCGTGACCTTGATTCCGTCGATGGCGCCGGACACGGCCCATATCACCATGCTACAGCGCTCGCCCACCTATGTGTTCACCCGCCCGGCCCGTGATCCGGTGGCCAAGTGGCTGCATAAATTATTGCCCGATAGCTGGGCGCACTATTTGGCCCGGGCCAAAAATATCTTTTTAAGCTGGTGGGTGTTTACCCGCTCCAAGACCGCGCCGGATAAAGTGCGCGCCTATCTGCGCGATATGGTCAAAGGCGAAGTGGGTGATGCGGTGGATGTGGATGTGCACTTTAACCCCAGCTATAACCCCTGGGACCAGCGCATGTGCCTGGTGCCCGATAGCGATTTATTTAACTGCCTAAAAGACGGCTCGGCCTCTATTGTCACCGATCATATTGAGCGCTTTACCGAAACCGGGGTCGAGCTGAAATCCGGCGACACCATTGAGGCGGATATTATCGTCCCCGCCACCGGCCTGCAGTTGCAGTTTTTGGGTGGCATGGCGCTGTATAAAGACGGCGAAAAACTGGAGATTGGCGATCTGGTTAACTACAAGGGCATGATGTTTGGCAACCTGCCCAATATGGTGTCAGTATTTGGTTACACCAACGCCTCTTGGACACTCAAGGCCGACCTCACCAGCGATTACGTCTGCCGTCTGCTCAACCATATGGATGCCAATAATCTGCAAGTGGCCTACCCGGCCCTAGACGAGGGCGAGTTTGAAAAACGCCCCATGATTGAGGCCCTAAACTCCGGCTATATTACCCGCACCGTTGATATTATGCCCAAGCAGGGCAACAGTGCCCCTTGGCGCAACCAAGACAATTACTACAAAGATTATTTTGCGATTCGCCACGGTAAGCTGGACGATGGGGTGATGAGTTTTAGTCAGTAAGTTGGTGCCTTCGTTGCCGAGTCTAGGGGTGGAGGGTAGTTTCCAGGGGACGCATAAACCCATCCATGGGGCTCTCGTCCGGCGTCCTGCCTCCCAAGCCCCTGGAAGCTACCCTCCACCCCTAGACTCTACTCCGGTGGCAGCTCAGCCACTTCTGTTCCCTAGAAAAATCATGCAGGAGTGAGGTGATTTACCTTTGCGTGTACTGCTGTTCGGCGGATACGAAACTAGAGCCTTGGGGTGTGAGCTAGCTTCTGGGGG
>JAOXRV010000456.1 GCA_025800435.1 Cellvibrionaceae bacterium
TGCCCAGGTGCTCGATCACATCGTCGCGGTTCATACCGATACCGTTATCGGCAATGGTCAAGGTCTTGGCGTCGGCATCGAAGCTGATGCGGATTTTCAAATCTGGGTCATTTTCGTACAGCTCGCCATTGGAGAGGGCTAGAAAGCGTAATTTATCGGCCGCATCCGAGGCATTGGATACCAGCTCGCGTAGGAAAATCTCTTTGTTGGAATACAGAGAGTGGATCATCAGGTGCAGCAGCTGCTTGGCCTCGGTCTGAAAACCCATGGTTTGTTTTTGTGCATCAACGCTCATTAAGCTATCTCCTTGTTCTGACTGCCCTTTTGGGCCCAATGAAAGCTTAATGGGGTTGATCTTTTTGTTTTAAAGGGGTGGGAGGTTTATTAGTGGCTTCCAAACCCTAATCAACTAAAAAGTGAGCGCGGGCGGTGGCGACGCTTTCTTCGCGGGATTTGTGCCAGCAGTTGACCGATACATTGACCAGTTTGCGCCCCTGGCGCACCACGGTGCATAGGGCGTAGAGCATTTCCATGCGCCCTGGGCGCACATAGTCGACCGAGATATCCACTACCCGGGGGGTGACCTGGGTGGGCAGCGTCATCATTAGGTGGATGGCCGCCGACAGCTCTAAAAACCCGCCCAGGGCGCCGCCGTGGATAGCGGGCAAGGTGGGGTTGCCGACATTGCCTTTGGCGGGGGGCAGTACAAAAAATAGCTCATCCCCCATATTTAAAGTCTCGATACCGAGCAATTTGGCATAGGGAATTTGTTCAATAATTAAACCGGGGTTCCACTCGGCGCGGGCCTGTTCTAGGGCCTTGGACATAGTACTCACAGATCGGCCTCCACGCCTTCGAGAAACGGCATAAACGAATCGCTGATATTCTTGATAACCTCGGGGTCGAGGCGAATAAAATTGGCCACACAATGGGCGATGGGGCGATCTTCTTGGCCCTGGTGATAGGCCCGGGCGCGGGCAAAAATCACGCTCTGGGAGCTGCGATAAATATCGGCGCGGGCGTGGATATCCACCCCGGGCTCGGCCGCCCCCATATAATCGATACGCAGATCCATGGTTGGGGTTAAACCCAGGCCCTCAAGCACCGAGCCGGCCGCCATACCGCAACAGGTATCCAGCAAAGCGGTAATGGCGCCGCCGTGCACCACGCCGGTCTCCGGGTTGCCCACCA
The DNA here is from genome assembly GCA_025800435.1 of Cellvibrionaceae bacterium. GTDB lineage: Bacteria > Pseudomonadota > Gammaproteobacteria > Pseudomonadales > Cellvibrionaceae > Pseudoteredinibacter. Next base: position 1,192 of record JAOXRV010000456.1, read on the forward strand.
ACCGATCGCTATAGGGCAGCACCATCTCGCAGACGCCCGTCTCCATGGTGGTAAAGGCCAAACCCAATTGATGGAAGTGGTCGCCCTTATTGGCAGTAACCATCAGCTTGGCCAGCTTTTTCACGAGATTGATTTCAACGGCCATTGTTTCCCCCAAACTTGAAGGCTAAGTATAGCCAGTTTTGCTGGCCAAACCCATACTTTCAGCCAGGGTTCGACTCAAGCGAGCTCGGTGCTTAAAACGGCAGATTGGGGGGCATACAAGTACACCCTGTAGCCAGGCATTAAGTTGTCTGGTTCAATCGGTATTTGGTTTCTTATCAATGGGCGCAATCAGCAGGTACAAAATCCAAGCAAACCAAAACACCAAGGCCGTTATTAATACCCAGGCAATTTTTTCCACGCCTTGGGTTCGATCAGATCTGGCCATTCGCACAATGGGATAAAGCCAAATACAAAAGCCAAGAATAATGACAATAAACAGTGATATTCCTTCCATATTTCCTCTCGCTCGCGGTGGGCCAAAGCTTTTAATCGATTTCTTTTAAGCTACTGACCAAAATTTAATAACCGATTTTATCATTGCAAATAAATTAGACATTGTGAACCCGGTGGGGATAAGTATAGGGCAACCTTAAACCATGCCATTTTATAGCGCGTTTTTCATGGCCCCCTAGCTCTAATATATAAGCATGACTAATCTAGGGCACGTTTTACAGCGATAAAGCCTTATCAAGAACAGCATCCCTGCCTTTGACAAAGTCTGATATTTTAGGCTCAACTTTGATATCCGGGGAAATTCCATACCCTACAAATTCCTTCCCATCGGGAGCCAAATCTCTCTTTAT
>JAOXRV010000467.1 GCA_025800435.1 Cellvibrionaceae bacterium
TGCGATCTATCGCAAAGACCAAGCACAGCGCTAACAGGTTAACGACTGGTGATCAGTTTAAGGCCAAAGATCACCAGTAGGGAGCCGGTAATCGCTTCCATGGTTTTCGCAACGCGGGGGCGCTGCAACCAGATACGTGCCTTATGCACCATCAACACCAGCGAGCCTTGCCAGCATAAACCGATCACAAAGTGAATACCTGCCATCAACATCGCTTGTGGCATCGCGGGGTGGTTCGGGTCGATAAACTGGGGCAAAAACGCCATATAGAAGATGATAGTTTTGGGGTTAAGCACGTTTGAGAGCAGCCCTTCACGCAACGACACCCAGCCTGACACCTGCGGCATCGGGGTACTCACTGCGTCGATTGGCAGAGGCTTCGCACGGTAAGCGGCTCGCAAGCTTTGCACACCCAACCAGATCAGATAGCAAGCACCGGCCACTTTTAGCAGCATAAATAGCTCGGCAGAGCCCAACAGAATGACAGATAACCCCGCCGCCGAGATCAATGCATGAAAGAACAGTCCTGAGCAGATACCTAAGTTTGTTAGCAGCCCGTCGCGTACTCCGCCGCGTGCGGCGTTGCGCATGACCACCAGCGTATCCACACCGGGCACCATCGTTAGCGCCGTAATCGCCACCAAGAAAGGAAGCCAAGCAAAATTTTCAAACATCAGACAGCCCTCAATATTAGGCTGTTGAGTTTACGAGAGGTGCTGGCAGGCGGCAACAAAAAGCCGCATATTCACCACAGCGCCGGCGATAAAAACCTTAGAACAATTGGGTTAGCGCTGCTTATATTGGCCCGGTGCATAACCGCGAATGACGCCCGCCGGTCTGCGCTGCTGATGCTTGGTTGCGCGCCCTGAAACGCGGCGGCGCCACAAACGGAAGCTACTCGGCTTTAAGCTACGCTGCATCAGCCGGATAACCTCAGGTTCCGACAAGCCAAACTGAGTTTCAATGGCCTCGAAAGGGGTTCGATCCTCCCAAGCCATCTCGATAATACGCGACTGGTCAGCGGCATTGTGCATCATGTGATCTCCTAGTTAGCGTTGCCTTTACGTACCCCACTACGTTTCGGTTTTCATAGACACAAAAAAACCCGCCTAAGGCGGGTTTTGGCCAATCTAAAGCGCTTACGCGGTCGCTGCAGCAGGACCTTGTTTACGGCTGTAGATAAACAGCGCAATGAACACCGCAAGGCCTGCAAAATCAAGCCACAACATAGCATGGGGCCACAGCATCGCCACACCGGCAGCACCGGATAACAGGCGCAAAGCGATATTTAATTCGCTCTCTAGGTAGCCTTCCATAAAGCCAACCAGTGCATAGATACCAAAGACCGCAAAGAAGAAGATACGTAATACCTCTTCAGTGCTACCGCCGATAAAGTTTGTGTAAGCAAACAGTAGCGGGACGATATACAAGCCTTTCGCCACCTTCCACGCCGTAAAACCTGTCGCCATTGGCGGTGTTTTCGCAATGGCAGCGGCAGCAAATGCAGTTAAGCACACCGGTGGGGTGACATTACTATCTTGAGATAACCAAAAGATGATCATGTGAGCTGCTAGCAGAATCATAGCCAACTGTTCAGGTGCAATGGCTTGCTCTAAAAGTTGGCCCTTAAAGTCACCCGGCACCAATGCCAACAGTTGCTGCGCGTCCACCTCGCTCATCGGCGCTGCTAACAGAGCGGCTTTCTCAGCATCGACCAGGAGGAAAATCGTCCGTGCCACCTCGGGCAGCGTGCCATTCACCATCATCTCGATCACCTGCATTTCGGCGATCAAGTTGTAAAGCGCCGGAGCAGACAGTGTTGCCAACACGATGTAGGCGGCGGTCACCGGTAGCCCCATGCCTAAGATCAGCGACGCGAGCGCGACCAGTACGAGCGTAATCAGCAAGCTTCCATTGGCCCATTCAGCCACCATCAGCGAGAAGGTGTTACCAATACCGGTCATCGCGACCACATTGATCACCAGCCCCACCGCTATCAACAGCATCGCCGTGGTCGCCATGTTTTTTGAGCCTTGGGCTAGAGCATCCAAGATATCGCGCACGCCCATCGGGTGCTTAGAGAGCCAAGATGCAGCTACCACTGAAATAATCGCGATACCCGCAGCATACGTAGGCGTAAAGCCATAAATAAGCAACGCCACCAACACCACCAGCGGCAAAAGGTAGTGCCAGCCATCTTTCAAGACTTCACCAATCGGTCGTGT
>JAOXRV010000483.1 GCA_025800435.1 Cellvibrionaceae bacterium
CAGGAAGAAGATAACAACTACGGCTTTCACTACTTTGGCACCACCATCGTGCCCGAAGATATGCTGCCCCACAATGCCCTGGGCGGGCGCACACTATTCGATTATGCCGGCCCCGATGCCGACCTGCGCGACCTGGTATCGGATGACGACGCCATTAACGACCGCGATAATCTTGCCCTATCGGCGCTATTGGAATGGCAGCTGGGGGATTGGCAATTTACCTCTGTTAGCGCCTACCGGGATTTCGACCGCTTTAACCGCGACGACTTGGATGTATCCGATGTTAATGTTTACGGCCAAAATAACTATACCGAGCGCAGCAAGTCTTTTAGTGAAGATATCACCCTAAGCTACAGCAGCGACAACTACGATTTATTGTTTGGTGCCATGTACTTCGACGAAGAACTGTTCGGCGAAGTGTTGGTGCCACTGAATAACTTTCCCCTGCCCAATGGGGTGATTCTGGAAAATGCCGGCAATTACCAGCAAATTGGCACCGTCGACACCCTCGCCTGGGGGGCATTCGCACAAATGAGCTACCGCTTTAATGAGCGCTTGAGCATTACCGGCGGCATTCGCTATAACGACGAAGAGCGCGATGGCGTGGGCAGCTTTGTGTTTGATCTGTTGGGTGCAAATATAGCCACCGACAAAAAACGCGACTGGAACGCCTGGACCCCTAAATTCACCATCGACTACCGGGCCAGCGAGGACACCTTGATTTACGCCACCGTGTCACGCGGGTTTAAATCTGGGGTTATTAACATCGGCAGTAATAATGCGGTGATTGACCCGGAGTTTGTCTGGAACTACGAGCTGGGTTCTAAAACTCAATCCGCTGATGGACGCTGGAGCCTAAACCTCAGTGCCTTTTACTATGACTACACCGATCTGCAAGTGGGCTTTGTCAACGAAAACTCCATTGTCGAAACCCGCAATGCCGCCGAGGCCACCAACTACGGCCTGGAAATAGAGACCAAGTTTGCCCTGAGCGATAATTTTCGGCTCGACTTTTTTGCCACCTACTTAAACGCAGAGTTCGATAAATTTTCCAATGGCGATTATCGCCAGAACTTTGCCCTGGTTGACCTGAGCGGCAAGCAGCTGCCCAATGCCCCCGAATACAGCTTTAAACTCGGGGCCGAATATGAACTGGCCCACGAAGGTGGCGGCGCTACCCTACTGCGGCTGGACTACAACTGGCAAGACGACGTCTTCTTCACCGAATTCAATAACGCCGACGCCATGCAAAAAGCCCATGGCAAGCTCGACTTCAATGCCACCTATACGGCTGCCCAGGGTCAGTGGGCGCTTTCACTGTGGGGTAACAACCTCACCGACGAAGACATCATTGTTAACAATATTGTTACCGCAGCGCTGTACGGCAATGTGCGCGTTGGTTCTACCGGCGCGCCGCGTA
>JAOXRV010000512.1 GCA_025800435.1 Cellvibrionaceae bacterium
GCAGATCGCAATCGATAATCTCACTGCAATCACTAACTTTGCCCTTGCCTGTAATCTGGCGGATATCAACCGCACGCAGGTGTTTATTGCCTTTTGTTGGCAAGGCTTGATACACCGTTGCGCCGCTTTTAACGCAAACACCCTTCGCCTCCAGAGTTTTGGCAATTTCAGGCAGCTGGTTTGATTTTCGCATATCGACTATGGCTTTAACTGAAACTCCCTGCTCCAGCATATCCAGCGCACTGTAATACCCGTCATCATTAACTGTCAGAACAACCGCGTTATTACCCGGTTTAACCGCATACCACTTCATCAGGCGAGAAACAGCACTGCTCATCATTACACCAGGCAAATCGTTGTTACGGAAAACCGCATGTTGCTCAAAGCAGCCCGAAGCTACGATCATCTCTTTTGCACGTACTTTATACAGGCGCTTAGCTTGGATAACCGGGGTATAGTTATCGCTGTACCAGGCGTTGCAAACCGCCTCAGTCATAACGTTTATTTGCTCATGGGCTTCTACCTTTGACAACAGCTCTGAACGTAACTGCGCCGCCCGCTCCCCCTCGGAGTCAAACCTGTGATAACTCAATGCTCCGCCCAGCAGTGGCTGCTCTTCGACAACAAGCACACTAGCACCGGCATCTGCCGCTTTTAATGCAGCACTCAGGCCCGCGGGGCCACTGCCAACAACCAGAACATCATAAAACAGATACTGCTTATCGAAGTATTCCGGTTTAAATTTAAGGTCAAGCTTACCCAAGCCAGCTTTTTTGCGAATAAAGCCTTCCCATTTATCCCAGATACCCATCGGCTTGAAGAATGCGCGGTAATAGAAACCCACCGGCATAAATCGCCCAAAGTGGGTCAGGTAGGCATCCCGGTCATTTTCAAGGGTTCCATTATAGTTTTGCCCCTCGACTACCAGCCCCTCAGCAAGCACTTCACGATCGGCAAGCACATTAGGCTCACCGCCCAACTGCACCAAGGTATTTGCATCCTGCCCCGCCATAGTTAAAGGGCCACGCGGCCTATGATATTTAAATGAGCGCGACATTAACCACTGCTGCTTCGCCAACAGTGCGCTGGCAATCGTATCCCCCTCATAGCCATCATAAGGCGCGCCTTCAAAGCTAAAGCAAAGCGGCCTATTACGGTTTATTAGCAGCCCCATAGGCAGTGGCAATCTATCCACACTCATGCTTCAGACTCCTTCGGCGGGAGCGAAAATTCAACCCGTTGATTGAAGATTTCTGATGGATCATACGTGTTCAAGATCTCATCGCTTGCCGTATGTCGCTCGGCAATAAACCAGTAGCTGGAAGGCGCGTGTAACCACCACTCTTTAACCACCGCCACCGCATTTTCGTGGTAAAAAACGTAGTCGGCCCACTCGCCGTCACTACAGAGATTAGGATCTGGCATCTCCCTAAGCTCGCCGCCATGAACAAATTCGCTGATATTGCGGGGACCATTTAAAGGGCAATTCATAATTTTCATCATTTACTCCTCAGTGGCTCGCTGCGGTAGCGCCCATCTCATTGACCTGTTCAAAGGTTTTGAAGCGGTCCATGGCAAAGGGTTTAATCAGCTTGGGAACCTGGCCACCGCTGGCAACCAGTTCTGCCATAGTCTTGCCGCAGATTGGGGTCGACTTAAAGCCCCAGGTTCCCCACCCGGCATCAAGGTAATAATTCTCGACCGGGCTCAAACCCATAATTGGGCTGTAGTCTGAGGTCATATCCGTCAAACCTGACCACTGCCGCATCAGGCGCATATTCGCCATAAATGGGAACAGCTCAATAGCATGGGCCAGCAGGCTCTCTTTTAAATCCATAGTTGAGCGGGTGTTGTAGAGTGGGTATGGGTCTGAGCCACCGCCAAATACCAGCTCTCCTCGACCTGTCTGTTGAACATAACAGTGCAATGAGGGCGAGCTCACCAGAGGATCGAGAAAGGGTTTTACAGGCTGAGTCACCATCGCTTGCAAAGGGTAGGAGATAATAGGCATCTTAAAACCTGCCTTCGCCGCCAGCAGTGAACTGTGCCCAGCCACTGCCTGAACCACACAGCCGCAGTTAACCGCTCCGCGATTGGTATTGACGCCGCTCACGCGGCCATTATCAACCATCACATCAGTTACTTCGGTAAGCTGATGCAATTCCACACCTCGCCCGGTCGCGCCCTTTGCGTAACCCCATGCCACCGCATCATGGCGTGCCGTCGCGCCATCCATATGCCAAAGGCCCGCAAGAATCGGCAGATGCCCTGGGTTCATATTCAGCATAGGAACCAGTTCACGAATCTGCTGTGGATCGATCAGCTCAGTTTTGCCACCAAAATGTTTGTTGATTTCAGCACGTTGACGGAAACCGCGCACGGCGGCATCGGTGTGCGCCAGTGTCAGCTGCCCTCGTTTTGAATACATGATGTTGAAGTCAAACTCATTGGAGAGCCCCTCAAACAACTTCACCGACTCTGTGTAAAACTTAACCCCCTCGGGAGTGAGGTAGTTAGAACGAATAACCGCCGTGTTGCGGGCGGTGTTGCCACCACCCAGATACCCCTTCTCCAGTACCGCGACATTGGTGATGCCATGGTACTTGGCCAGGTAATAAGCGGTCGCAACGCCATGGCCGCCGCCACCAATAATCACCACATCGTAACTGGGTTTCAGCGCCGTTGGTGCTGGCAGATCGGCATGCTTTTCAAATGGATAGTCTTTATTCAGACCATATTTCAATAGTGAGAAAGGCATCGCCTCCCCTCCTTAGTCCGTATCTGATGAGCAATCATTCTAGGGCACCTCTCAAATACGCTACTGCTTTCGCCGCTACTTAAAAATCACGGTTTTGTTACCATCGAGGAATACCCGATGCTCAACGTGAAGTTTTACCGCTTTCGCCAGTGCCACCGTTTCAGTATCACGACCTACAGCAACTAAAGCTTCGGGGCTATAAGTGTGATCAACGGGTTGCACTGCCTGCTCAATGATCGGGCCCTCATCCAGATCGGCCGTTACATAGTGTGATGTTGCACCAATCAGTTTTACACCGCGCTCATGCGCCTGGTGGTAAGGCTTGGCGCCTTTGAAACCGGGCAGGAATGAGTGATGGATATTGATGGCACGACCACTGAGTTGCGCGCAGAGATTGTCTGACAGAATTTGCATATAACGAGCAAGCACCACCAACTCAGTGCCGGTTTCCTCGACAATTTCCATTAACGCAATCTCTTGTTCGCGCTTGGTCTCTTTGGTCACGGGCAGGTGCACAAAGCGGATGCCTTCACGCTCAGCCATCGGCCGCAGGTCTTTGTGATTAGAAACGATTGCCGCGATTTCCATATTGATCTCACCTTTGTGTAGGCGATACATCAGGTCATCCAGGCAGTGATCGAACTTACTGACCATCAGCAGCACTTTCATTGGCTCATCTGCGGCGACCAGCTTCCAATCCATGGTAAATTTCTCTGCAATCTCTTCAAACTCACCCCGCAGGTCCGCCAAACCATAGCCACCTGATTCCACATGAAAGCGGCAGCGGGTAAAGAAGGTTTTACTCTCTGGGTCGTCGTACTGACTCATTTCACTGATGTAGCAACCACGCTCTGACAAAAATACCGTCATTGCCGCCACAATACCGCTACCTGCTGGGCAGCTTACTTTCAGAATATATTCTTTGTGGGTACTCTCATTACTCATCACTGTGGTCCCCTAAGACCGTCATTGTTTTCTGCTAAAACAAGCCCGCGGCCTTGCGCAGCTCGCGCAACACGCTGCTAAAACGCCCGCCCTGGTATCCAACTGGTTCCGGCCAGAGGAACACCTGCCATTGCGGCTGATTCAACCGTTAATGCAACCATGTCTTCCGGCTCAAGGTTGCGCAGATCACTCTTGCCGCAGGCACGTGCCAGTGTCTGTGCTTCCAGGGTTAGCACGTTCAGGTAGTTCGCCAATTTACGGCCGCCCTCAGCCGGATCGAGACGCTTCATCAATTCAGGGTCCTGAGTTGAGATTCCTGCTGGGTCTTTACCTTCGTGGTAATCATCATAGAAGCCCGCGGCCGAACCGATCTCTTTAAACTCTTTGTCGTACATTGGGTGGTTGCAACCCAGGGCCACCAGCGCCGCAGTGCCGATTGCTACCGCATCAGCGCCCAGCGCCATACATTTAGCGACATCAGCCCCGTTGCGGATACCGCCCGATACAATCAGCTGTACCTTACGGTGCATACCCATTTCCTGTAGTGCCTGAACAGCCTGCGGAATTGCAGCCAATGTAGGAATGCCGACGTGTTCGATAAACACATCCTGGGTTGCCGCCGTACCACCTTGCATACCATCCACCACAATGACATCTGCACCCGCTTTAACCGCAAGTTTCACATCATAGTAAGTACGGGTTGCACCGACTTTGATATAGATAGGCACCTGCCAGTCGGTAATCTCTCGCAGCTCTTGAATTTTGATCGCCAGATCATCAGGGCCAGTCCAGTCTGGGTGTCGACAGGCAGAACGCTGGTCGACCCCCATTGGCAAGGTACGCATCTGTGCTACGCGATCGGTGATCTTCTGACCCAATAGCATACCGCCACCCCCGGGTTTCGCCCCCTGCCCCAGTACGACTTCAATCGCATCAGCTTTGCGCAGATCGTCAGGGTTCATGCCGTAACGAGAGGGTAGGTACTGATACACCAGCTTGCTTGACTGACCGCGCTCTTCCGGGGTCATGCCGCCATCGCCAGTGGTAGTGGATGTGCCCATCAAAGACGCACCACGACCGAGAGCCTCTTTAGCGTTAGCAGACAGCGCGCCAAAGCTCATGCCCGCAATAGTTACGGGAATATCCAATTCAATTGGCTTCTTGGCAAAACGCGTCCCCAGGGTTACGGATGTATTGCATTTTTCACGGTAGCCCTCTAATGGGTAACGCGACATGCTCGCGCCCAGAAACAGAAGGTCATCAAAATGTGGCAGTTTACGCTTTGCACCAAAACCGCGAATATCATAAATGCCTGTGTCAGCAGCGCGACGAATCTCCGCCATTGTCGTACGGTCAAAAGTTGCTGACTCTCGCAGGCCATCTCTTACGTTAATATCATCACTCATTGTTCTGCCCTCAAGATTCAGTATTTAGTACGCAGAAGCGTTATCTATTTTAAAGTTGTACAGCTCGCGTGCTGAGCCATAACGCTTAAAGGATGCAGGATCTTCGTCCACACCGGCACGGTTAAGCAGCTCGGTCAGCTCGTGGATATGCTCATCACGCATCTCTTTTTCAATACAGTCTGCACCCAGCGACTTAACGCTACCTTTAACATAGATTTTTACCTCATAAAGAGAGTCACCCAAGGCATCACCGGCATCACCACAAACAACCAGATTACCAGCCTGCCCCATAAAACAGCTCATGTGCCCAACATCGCCTTTAACAACAATGTCCACTCCCTTCATAGAGATGCCGCAGCGCGCAGCAGCGTTGCCCTCTACCACGAGCAAGCCACCATGAGCGGTTGCACCCGCCGCTTGCGAGGCATCACCTTTCACCCGTACGGTTCCCGACATCATATTTTCAGCAACACCTTGACCGGCATTACCGTGCACAGTGATGTGGGCTTTTTTGTTCATACCCGCACAGAAATAACCAGCGTGGCCTTTGATATCTACCGCCAGATTCTGATCCAGACCGCAGGCAATATTATGTTGGCCTTTCGGCTCCAGTACTTCCCATTCACGCTCCGTACACTTCGTACTCTGATCATGCAGAGCCTGATTAAGGTCACGCACTGTCTGTGTTTCTAAATTAATCGTTTTCATGATTGTTTCCTTAACTAAACCCTTACTGCTCACGCTCCCAGACGTAGATTGTCTCTGGCTCTGGCTCCCAAACTTTGGCATCTTCGATACCTGGAAGTGTTGTCAATGCCTGATACTCAGAAGCCATGGCCACGTAGTCGTCAGTTTCCGCCAGCACCGCTGGTTTACATGCGATAGGGTCACGCAAAACTGCAAAACCATCACGAGTACCAATAGTGAACGTAAAAAATCCATCCAGATCGTTAAGTGCACTCTCAAGCGCTTGATTCAGCGAATCGCCCTTCTGCAGACGCAGAGTCAAATACCCTGCGGCCACCTCTGAATCGTTCTCGGTTTGAAATTCAACGCCTTCACGCTGCAGCTCCTCACGCAGGCGATTATGGTTTGAGAGTGAACCGTTATGCACCAAACATAGGTCCTGACCTGTAGAAAATGGATGACTGCCTTCCATCGTTACCGCAGATTCCGTCGCCATACGGGTATGACCAATAATGTGGCTGCCTTGCATTGCTGGAAGGTTAAAGGTCTCGGCAATACTCTCTGGCAGGCCGACCGCTTTTAGGATCTCAATAGACTGACCCGCACTAAGAACCAACACATCAGCAGCGTGTTCTTCTATAAATGCAGTAGCTGCTTCAGCACAAGCCTGCACTTTAAAAACCGCAACCTTGCTGTTCTGAAACCACTCAACAGCACAAGCTAGCGACTGCTGCATTAAACGCGCAAGCGCACCCCAATCGTAGGATTCATCCACATGATGCAATGTCAGCTTGACCGAGCCATCAGCAACTTCGTCACCATAGATTGCAAAACCCGCGCTGTCTGGGCCGCGATCAGTCATTGCGATCAACATCGGCGTAAACAGCTCACCGAGCCGACTTTCAAGTGCCTTATTTTTTAAGTAAAGGCCAACAATTCCGCACATAAAAACCTCACAACTTCTCAATTAGCACTGTTAGAAAAATTCTGCGTAATGCTTGAGCTCCCAATCGGAAACATGGCGACTGTATTCAGTCCACTCAATACGCTTAACCTTTAAGAATTCGGAAATAATTTCCTTACCCAAGCGCTCGCTAAGAACGGTGTTCGCCTCCAGTGCATCCAAGGCTTCATTCAAGTTCTGAGGCAAAATTTCAATACCCTGCTGTTTGCGCTCATCTTCACTCAGGGCAAATAGGTTTATGTTTTTAGGCTCGCCTGGATCCAGCTCGCGTTCAATGCCATCCAGACCCGCAGCGATTAGTGCCGCATGCACCAAATAGGGGTTACAGCCGGAATCGGGCAGGCGGAATTCCAAACGGCCATAAGGCACCCGAACCATTGCTGAGCGATTATTATCACCATAAGCGATATAGGCTGGCGCCCAGGTAGCACCAGAGGCAGTACCGCCCACTACCAGCCTCTTGTATGAATTAACCGTGGGGGCCGCGATAGCGCAGAGGGCTTTGGCGTGGTGCAAAAGGCCTGCGGTAAAGTGATAAGCCATCTTAGACAGGCCCATACCATTGGCATCGTCATCATCGTGAAAAAGGTTGTTGCCATCTTTATCCGCAATGGATAGATGGAAATGCATGCCATTACCCGTTCGATCTGATGCAGGCTTAGGCATAAACGAACAGACCATGCCCAAATCATTCGCAATTTCGCCAGCGCCCATGCGCACCATCGTAAACCGGTCTGCAGATTCCAGCGCGTTACCATAGGTATAATTTATTTCGAACTGGCCGTTCGCATCCTCATGGTCAATCTGGTAAACATCAAAATCCAGCTTCTGCAGCGACTCAACCAAGGTTTCAAGGAATTCGCGTGAACGGGAAAGGCCTTTATAGTCATAACAAGGCTTATCCAGTACATCACTTTCATCAACGGGCCTCAGGCTGCCATCCTCTGCACGATTGAACAGTGAGAATTCAGGCTCAAGCCCCGTGTTAAGCGTCCAGCCTTTCTCGGCAAGCAGTTTGAGCTGGTTTTTTAGCACAACCCGGCTGTCGTAGGGGTAAGGTTCACCGTTAACATGGCCATCACATACAATGCGCGCGTAGCCCGGTTGCCAGGGAACGATCGAGAGCGTATCCAGGTCTCCCCTCGCCATGAAGTCGGGGCCATGCGGCTCCATACCCAAGCCCCATACTGCAAAACCGGCAAAGCCTGCTCCGCTTTCCACCACATCCATTAGGCAATGCGCCGGTACCGACTTAGTTTTAGCAACACCGTGAATATCGACAAATTGGGCCAGGATATATTTGATACCATTGTCACTAATAAACTTATCAATATCATTGGACATTTCTGAACTCCCTATGCTTTAAAAACACCTACCCTAGATAAACCAGAAGTAAGTATTTCTTATTAGTAAATTTATCTACCGGATAGGAAAGCACACAGCATGCCAGAACATTTCTTATCAGGAATATTATTTTCCCATGAAGATAACGCCTTGTTTTCTAAGGATCTAGTAAATTTAGTTTCCCTGTGGGAATATAGTCTTGTGCTGATAACGTCGGTCTCGCGCCGCACAAGCGCACAGCTTTGATGCACCCTGCACCATAAATAGGCAAATAAATGGCGACCTCCAAGGACAATAAGTTCGATCTGGATCAATACATCGGCATGATGGTAAAGAAAGCCCGCTTGGAAGAAGGCTTGAAACTTGTTGAAGTTGCCCGTACCTCAGGCATTAGCCAAGGAATGGTGAGCAAAATTGAAAACGCTCAAGTCTCAACCAGCCTGGAAACCCTGAACCGCTTATGCAACGCGATCAATCTCCCTATCTCTAAACTGTTCACGGATTATGACCGCCCGGATGGCGGCGCTCGCTTCACTAAAGCAGGACAAGGCCTGGAAGTCGTTCGCAGGGGTACCGAAAAAGGCCACACCTACCAACTGCTAACGTACAAACGCGGCGGTAAAACCTCGTTTGAGCCCTTTATGGTAACCATGGATGATCTATCTGAAGTGTTTCCCACCTTTTCCCACCCAGGCGAGGAGTTTATTTATGTCGTATCAGGCAAATTAGTTTACCGCCATGGTAACCACCTGTACGAAATGGAAGCTGGGGATAGTCTTACATTTGATGCGGAAGTGCCTCACGGCCCCGAAAAGCTTGAACAAGTCCCTATCAAATTGCTCTCTATTATTAACTATTCAGACGAATAACAGATAAAAAAACACCGGCTCACGCCGGTGTTTTTTGTCAGTGCTTCAGTTTACTTTTCGTTGGTAAACTCAGGATAAGCGGTCATGCCACATTCATAGACATCCATACCCTCCAGCTCTTCCTCCTCACTAACACGCAAGCCCATAATGGCTTTGATCAGCAGAAGAACAGCAAACGAAGCGCCAAACATCCAAACAAAGGTCACCACAGTACCCGTTAACTGGCCGAAAAAGGTTGCATCAGAATTACTCAACATAACTGCAAAGATACCCCAGATGCCGGCTGAGCCATGCACGGAAATAGCACCGACCGGATCATCAAGCTTCAGCTTATCCAGCAACAGCACTGACAACACCACGACAATGCCGCCGACGCCACCAATCAAAACGGCCAGACCAGCAGAAGGTGCCAAAGGCTCGGCAGTAATAGCAACCAAACCTGCCAATGCGCCATTAATGGTCATGGTCAAGTCTGTTTTGCCGAACATAAAGCGCGCAAGCAGTGCCGCGACCACCATGCCCGCAGCAGCAGCCGCGTTGGTGTTTACAAATATTTTTGCAACTGCATTGGCTTCTTCAACATTGGCAATTTTCAGCTCAGAGCCGCCATTAAAACCAAACCAGCCCATCCACAAAATAAACATACCCAATGTCGCCATTGGCAGGTTGGCACCTGGAATAGCCTTCACCTGGCCATCGGGGCCATATTTGCCCTTACGCGGCCCAACCAGAATGACCGCCGCAAGCGCTGCCGCCGCCCCTGCCATATGCACAACAACCGAACCCGCAAAATCTTGGAAGCCAAGCTGATCCAGGAAGCCGCCGCCCCATTTCCAATAACCTTCTACTGGATAGATGAAAGCCACCATAAAGACAGCAAAGGTTAGGAATGGCCACAGGCGCATACGCTCAGCAACGGCGCCTGAGACAATCGACATGGTCGCCGCTGCAAAAACTGCCTGGAAGATAAAATCCGCCATGCCCGAATAATAGGGGGCGTCATCGCCACCCGCTAGCACTGACTCGGTAGTGTTATCAGCGCCCAACAGAAAATCTAAGCCCGGAATATAGGCACTCACGGGATCGGCCGGATACATCACGTTGTACCCTACAAGCAAATAAACAGTACACGCGATACTGTACAGCAAGGCATTTTTATTTAGAATTTCAACCGTATTTTTGGAACGGACCAAGCCCGATTCCAACATGGCAAAACCCGCTGCCATCCACATAACCAACACGGTACACATAAGGAAATAAAATGTGTCCAATGCATATGCTAGCTCTATCGATAAGTTTTCCATCATCTACTCCTTATAAAGCGGCTTCGCCAGATTCTGCGGTTCTAATTCGTATAACTTGTTGCAGATCAGATACAAAAATTTTTCCATCCCCAACTTTTCCAGTAGCAGCGGTAGACTGAATAGCCTCACATACCGCTGCTTCCTGGTCGTCCGTAACACCCACTTCAAGTTTTATTTTTGGCTGAAATTCGATTTTGTATTCAGCCCCACGATAGAGTTCAGTGTGACCCAATTGGCGACCGTAACCGCGCACCTCGGTGACGGTTAAGCCCAATACCCCGACCCCCTGCAAAGCCTCTCTCACATCCTCTAGCTTATGAGGACGAATAATTGCTGTAAGCAATTTCATAACACAACTCCATGACCGGTAAGAAACTATATTTCTCTTTGGGAATATGAAATATCTGTGCCAATGTTACATTTCCCTTATAGATCAAGTAGTTAATATTAAGAATATTTATTTACCCTAAAGAAATGCACCAGAAAACCACTGTTACGCCTCAAGTTAGTGCATAACTTATACTGTTGGGTGAGGGCAAAGGCGACGCGACAACAGTGATGCCCAGGGCCGGCGATCTCAAAGCAACACACCGCTAACAGACTGGTCACAAGGCGCACCAAGCAATGATCTTGGCAATACTCATCACCCCCAGCCGTTGCCTGGGCCACCCCCAAAACTAGCTATAAAACCCAATTAGCGCTTCAAGCATAATTAGCCATTTTAAGTAAGCATCTGTAATGGTCGAAATAGAACTCAGCAATTAGGCTGACTACTCAATCGACGAATAGCTTTTGTAATTCCAGGATGGCCCCATGTCTCAATGCAGGCTAAGTTTTGCCCAGATTTTACGCACCACCCTATTCACACTGTTGTTGCTGGGCATGCTGGCAAGCCGGGCCCAGGCCCAGGACTATATACTGCAGGGGGTTAGCGCCACCCAGGCCAGCTACAACGCCGGTGGCAATGCGGTAGTGGAGGTCACCATACAAAACCTATCACCGGCCACCCCGCCGTCAATTGATTTGGCGATCAACCCCACCAACACCCCGGCCATTGCCGCCAACTGGGGTTTTACCAGTGCCACCGGTGGCGGCAGCTGCACCCCATCCTTTACCACCCCCTATTTCCCCAACAGCACCGACTTCCAGTGCAATCTGCCCCAGGGCGCCACTGGGGTATTTACCTTTACCGCGACCAGCCTGGCCACTCCGGCGGCATCGCCTGAAACTTATAACCAGGAAATTCAATTATTTGGCAGCTGTGGTTCGGTCGACTGTGGACCATTAGCGGTTAACTTTGATGTGCTCACCGCTGTTACTGCACCGCCAGTCGTCGGGCTTAGCAGCATACGCCAGTTCCGCGAAGACAGTGGCACCCGGGTATTAGTATTTAGCCGCAGCGGCGATGCCTCTGCGCCACTATCTTTCCAGCTAAACAGCGATAACAGCACCGCCCCCGGCCGCGCCACCCCCGGTGACGACTTCAGCCCCATCAGCACCAGCATCAGCTGGGCCGCACTCGACAGTAGCGACAAAACCCTGGTGCTGCCAATCTTGGATGACGATATTTACGAGGGCGATGAACGCTTTCGCATTATTGCCAGCAACCTCAGCGATAACAGCGCCAGCTTTAGCTTTAGCCCCGCTATCGACATCACCATTTTGGATAACGAGATTGAGCCGGCCGGAGAATTCAACTTCAGCAGCGCCAACTATCGGGTAAACGAGAACGGCGGCAATATCACCATCAGCGTAGAGCGCAGCGGCGGCGGCAATGGCCCGGTCGCGGTGGATTATGCCAGTGCCGACGATAGCGCCGTGGACGGCGAAGACTACAGCAGCGCCAGCGGCAGCCTCAGCTGGGCCGATGGCGAGCAGGGCATAAAAACCTTTAGCCTGGCCATCCACAGCGATATTCTCAACGAGGCCAATGAAAGCTTTAGCCTGCAATTGAGCAAGCCCAGTGGTAACGCCTTGTTAGGCCAGCTAAACCAGGCCAGCGTCACCATTATTAATGTCAACGATGCCGGTGCCCCGCAAGTGGTCGGCGCCACCATTAACGCCATCGATTACGACGGCGACGGCCAGGTGGTGGTACCCTTAAATGCCGACGGCAAAGTGGAGGCCGAGTCTGCCATCGCCAGCATTAGCTGGTCGCTGGGCGGCAGTGAAATTGCCAGCGGCCTAAACACCAGCGCCAGCTTTAGCCTGGGCGAGCACACAGTGCGCTTAACCGCCACCGACAGCAACGGCAAGCAGGCAGCGGTTAATTATTTGGTTAAGGTAAGCAGCCTTGAGGCGGGCAGCACTATTCGCCTGAGCGATACCCCTGGGCTGAGCCCAACCCAGGGCAGCGTAGCCCAGAGTTTGGATAGCCTGTGCCCGCGCCTGGCCGAATTGAGCCAAGTGGGCGGCCTGAGCCAGGGCCAGGCCAATTTGCGCGAGCGCTGTGATAAGCTGCGCCAGCCGGGTCTGGGTAGCGAGGATATTGTTAGCGCGCTCGACCAAATTGGCGGCGAGGAAGTCGAGGCCCTAGTGGCCACAGCCGCACGCTTTAGCCATGTGCACCTGGGCAATTTGCGCAACCGCTTTACCAAGCTGCGCAGCGGCCGCCGCAAGCTGATCGATGTCAGTGGTTTTAATTTGCAGTTTGAAGGCGGCAGCCTCAGTGGGCAGGTTTTCGCCGATGCCGGGCGCAAGGCCCTGGGCGGAGCCGCCAGCGCCGACGAGCAGCCAGAGATTTTGCGCGACTCAAAGCTGGGCCTGTTTATCAACGGCAATATCGCCTATAAAGAAAAAGACAGCGAGGCTGAGCGCGCCGGTTTCGAACTGGCTATTCAGGCCATTACCGCCGGTGTGGACTA
>JAOXRV010000538.1 GCA_025800435.1 Cellvibrionaceae bacterium
AGGTAGTGGGCCAAGCCCCCAAAAACTACACTTCGGTGGTGGGACATTACACCCAAGTAGTGGGCCATAACACTTGGGTAGTGGGCCACGGCGGGCCAGGACAGGAAAATCACCCCGTAAGTATCTGAAAACATACAAGAAAATAAATCTGCCACCTCGGCGAAAATCAAAACCCCATAAGGTATTGATAACATTGAAAGAAAGGGGGTCGGCACAGGGGTGCGTAACATGTGTAAGAAAAATGAGGCCCCTTGGGCCGAACAATCGGCCGCAGCCTCCCGCAAGGCTGGGGCTGATGACAAAATTGCTCGCCGTCTTCAGGTTGAGCGGCGCGTCAAAACGGGTTTTCTTGATCACCACGGCAACGCTGACGGGCGGGCCTGCGCCCGCATACAACAGCGGTGAACCGCTGCGGTTGTGTCCAGCTACTCGTAGCCGCGCTTTGACTTTGCCATCTGCAAGGCAAACCGCGCATCCTTGGCGTCGGCCTCGCTGTCGAACCAATCGGTGCGGGATTGGCCGCCGCGCCCGACCCGGCCCCATTCACGTACAAGCCCCCAATCTCCAAAGAGACCGCGCACGATCTCCATACGGTAATAGCGGAACCGATTGGCGTCTGGCTCGATCCTGGTGAGATACATCCCCTAC
>JAOXRV010000541.1 GCA_025800435.1 Cellvibrionaceae bacterium
TATTCATGGACATGCGAATGGAATCACGGCGGTTCTGCCGCATGCGGCGAATACCGTCGAGAATAACCCCGACAATTAACAGTACGATAATGACGGTCAGCACATGCTGCATTTCAAAATCGAAACTCATCCATTTAGCCTCTTAATAATTTCGTTGCGCGCGCCTTTGCATTGGCATCTTGGCGCTCGCACCATTTTGTTGCCGCTCACACCAGAGCAACGGGCAATTTTATCACTCGGGCCTGGCTGACCCCTGAACTATTCGGTGCCAGTCAGCCCAATTAGTTCCTATTACATCGCCGCCAGTTCGGCCGCCTCATCGACATCCACACTCACCAGACGCGATACGCCAGGCTCGTGCATGGTAACCCCCAACAACTGGTGGGCCATTTCCATGGCGATCTTGTTGTGGGTAATATAGATAAATTGCACCTTTTTGGACATTTCTTCAACCATGCGCGCATAGCGGCCCACATTGGCATCATCCAGCGGTGCGTCCACCTCATCCAGAATACAGAAGGGCGCTGGGTTAAGGCGGAAGATCGAGAACACCAGGGCGATTGCCGTCAGCGCCTTCTCACCACCGGAGAGCAGGTGAATGGTGCTGTTGCGCTTGCCCGGCGGGCGCGCCATGATGGCAATACCGGTGTCGAGCAGGTCGTCGCCGGTCATCTCCAAATAGGCGTGGCCGCCGCCGAAAACTTTGGGGAATAGCTCTTGCAGGCTTTCATTGACCTGATCAAAGGTCTCCTTAAAGCGGCTGCGAGTTTCCTTATCGATCTTTTTAATGGCGTTTTCCAGGGTTTCCAGCGCGTCTTCCAGATCTTGGTTTTGTGTATCCAGATAGTTTTTACGCTCGGACTCCACCTTGTATTCGTCGATTGCCGCCAAGTTGATAGGACCCAGGCGACTGATGCGGTTGCCGATGCGCTCCAGCTCCTCTTCCATGGGCTTCTCTTCGGCGTCTTCGGGCAGCTGCTCCAGCAATGTCGGCAGGTGGAAGCCGTCTTCCACCAACTGTTTTTCGACGGTGGCGCGCTGCACTTCGACCTCGCGGGTAAACAGGCGCTCCTGCTCCAGCCGGGTACGCACCGATTGCACTTCATGCTCGGCCTGGCTGCGGGCCTGTTCCACCTCGCGCAGCTTGGCTTCGATGGACTGTAAGTTGGCGCGGGCCTGCTCCAGCTCTCGCTCGACGCTTAAGCGCTCCTCTAAACGCTCTTCCAACGCCATTTTGTATTCTTCGATGGGATCGCGGTTCTCACCCAGGCTGGCAGTGATCTGCTCGCGCCGATCTTGCAGCCGCTGCACCTGCTCGCGCAGTCGAGTAATGCCCGAGCGCACGCTGTCGAGCTGGGTTTTTAAAGACTGGTAGCGCATCGCCAGTTCGTGGCCGCGATCTTTATCGTGGCGGGCGCGCTGGCGGGCCTTGTCCAGGGCTTCGCGCAGCTCATCGCGCTTGCTCAGCAGGGCCTCGCGCTTATCGGTATCCTGCTCCATGGCGTCGATAGACTCCTGCAGAACCATGCGCGATTCGGACAGGGCCTCAGCCTCGTTGTCCATCTGCTCTTTGGCCTCGGCGATTTCCGCATCGAGGCGCTGGCGACGCATGCTGATCTGCTCGACCTGTACCTGCTTGGCGCTGACCTGGGAGCGCAGCTCGCCGTAGCGGCGGCCTAAATCATCGGCTTCGCGGCGCTTGGCTTCGCGCTGCTGCTCCAGCATTTTAGCCTCGTCACGACGCTGTTCCATTTGTTCGGACAGGGTTTCAACTTCGGCCTCGGCCGCCTCAATTGCGGCGCCCAGTTCTTCCAACTCCTGCTTGCGTGCCAGCACGCCAGAGGATGCATCGCTGTCTTTGGCCACCCGAATCCAATTGGCACCCAGCCAGATGCCGTGTTTGGTCATTACCGATTGGCTGGTCTGTAATTGGCCGCGCATGGCCAGCGCGCCATTTAAATCCTCGGCCGCTAAAATACTGCCCAATAAATGGCTGACATCGGGGCCGCCGCTGACCTTTTGGGCCAGGCTTTGGGCATCGGCACTGGCACCACCGCCATTGCTATCCAGCAACACCAGCTCGCCCTGATCCAGCTCGGCGACTTGCGCCGCCAATTGTTCAATAGCATCGACACAGACCGCCTGCAGGTGACTGCCGAGGGCGGTTTCCACCGCCTGCTCCCAGCCGCTCTGTACTTGTAACTGTTCGGCCAGGCGGGGTTTATCGGCCAGGCCCTGCTGACTTAGCCACTCGCCCAATGCCTCGTTTTGGCCGCCCAAGGCCGCCTGCTGCAAAGCCTCTAGAGAGGCGTGGCGGCCGCGCATACTGGACAGTTTATTGCGCAGCTGGTCGAGCTGCTCGGCATCGCTGCTGCCCCGCTCCCGGGCCTCATCGATGCGCTCGCCCATCTGCTCGACCTCGACGCGCTTCGCTTCGGCATCCAGGTCGTACTGGGCCATGCGCTCGCTCAGCTCGGCGATCTCTTCGTCTACCTCAGAGGATTCCAGGTTGCCGCGCTCTTCGTCCAGGCGCTTAACCCGCTCTAACAGGCGGCTTTGCACCTGTTCTAGGTGTTGAATTTTGGATTGCTCCACCTCGGCCCGCTGACGCGGCTCGGCGGCAACTTGGTTAAAGCTGTCCCATTCCAGCTGCCAGTTGTGCATGGCGTCTTCGGCGGTTTGCAAAAAGTCGCCAGAATCTTCTTCGGCCGCTTTAATCAGCTCCAGCTCTGGCTCGATCTCGGCCAGCTCCTCTTCCCAGGCGCTGGTCTTTTCGGTGTCGGCCAGCATATGGGCCTCGGCCTCTTTGCAGTCGCGCTCGGTCTGCTCAAGGTCGCGCTGCAGCTCGACGGTGCGTGACTGGGCGTGTTGAATATTCTGCTCGATGCGGCTGATCTCGGAACCCAGGGAGAAGTAGCGACCCTGAATTTCATTAAACTTATCACCCAGCTCAGTGTGCTCCAGGCGGTAGCTTTCAATCTCGGTATCCTTGCCGACCTGATCGGTAACAAAAGATTCTACCTTCAGCTCCAGCTCGGTTATTACCTCTTGCTTGGCCTTGGCCTGCACATCGAAAATTTGAAAGCGTAGCGCCTCTAACTGGGCCTTGAGCAGGCGCTCTTCTTTTTTAAACTCGGTGTATTTCTCGGCGGCCACCGATTGGCGCTCCAGGCGCGATAGCTGGCGCTCCAGTTCCTCGCGGATATCGGTCAGGCGTTCGAGGTTTTCGAGGGTGCGGCGCATGCGGTTTTCGGTGTCGCGGCGGCGCTCCTTATACTTGGAGATACCCGCGGCCTCTTCGATATACTCCCGCAGCTCTTCGGGCTTGGCCTCGATCAAGCGCGAGATCATACCCTGCTCAATAATGGCGTAGCTGCGCGGGCCAAGGCCGGTGCCCAGAAAGATATCGGTAATATCTCGGCGGCGGCACTTATTGCCGTTGAGGTAGTAGGTATTGGTGGCGTCGCGGGTCACTTTACGTTTGACCGAAATTTCGCTGTAGCCGGCATACTCACCCACTAAAGTGCCGTCGCTGTTATCGAAGATCAGCTCGATCGAGGCCTGGCCCACAGGCTTACGACCGCCGGAGCCGTTGAAAATAACATCGGTCATGGACTCGCCGCGCAGGTTTTTGGCCGACGACTCACCCATTACCCAGCGCACAGCATCAATGGTATTAGACTTGCCACAGCCGTTGGGGCCTACGATGGCGCAGAGGTTGGACGGGAAGGACACGGTCGTCGGGTCTACGAACGACTTAAAACCTGCCAGCTTAATGCACTTTAGCCGCATAAATCCTTTTCACTTTGTTTACTCGCAATAACTTTACGTTGGCCTTGCAATATGTTGATTTTATTGTATTTTTCTGAAACCCCGGAGACACTTCAGAGACACAACTGGAAACGCCCCATTCTACACACTTGGGGCCGCTTTGGCACCCTGACAGAGCAGCCCCGACAGGGCTTTTGGCGCCAAAAATCGGCTGATTAAGGCAGTTGCTCGCTGACGCTTAGCTGAACCGGCGCTTTTAGTTGAGCCGAGCGCAGCGGCCCAACACTGACCTGCCAATCACCACTTTGGGGCGCTGCATTGCCACTGGCCGATACCCGCGCCACCAGTTCCAGCTCGGGGAACTGGGCGATACTCATGCCCGGCGCCATGGCCATGGCTTCGGTCAGCTCCACCTCGGCGGGCAAGTCTTTAACTTGCAGACGAGTAATCGCTAGGGGAACAGAAGCCCCCTGCCAGGCCCGGGCGTAGACAAACACCGTGTGCTCAGCCGGTAGCTCAATACCTTCAGCCAGGGACACCTTTACGGTTACGCTGCTGGCAGCTTGCACCTGGCCAGCTGCACCCGCGCCATTGTCTCCACCTTGTGTTGCCAGCAGTGACTGGGCCCTGACCACCCCGGCGGCTAGGGATTGGGCCCCCATGCTATTGGGGCCCAACAGCCCAATGGCTCGCTCCCAGGCACTGATGGCCTTGGAATAATTTTGCGCCTGGTAGTGGCGAATCCCGTCGAGCCCCAGAGCCGCGGTATTATCGGGCTCTAGTTTTAGGGTTTTATCAATTAATTGCTCGATATCCGGCGTGACTTTATTGCCACCGACAGCGAACAGCAGCTGGGCCAGCTCGGACATAACAAGGGCCGATTCTTCCTCGCTAAGCACCTTGCGGTAGGCATCGATGGCTTTGACATACTGGCCCAGCTCGGTATGGGTGCGGGCCAGCAAGTAGCGGTATTGAACGTTTTGGGGTTGTTTGCCCAGGCGCGCCTCCAAGCTGCCAATTAACGCTTTAGCCAGCGCCGGGTTGAGTTCAGCGCCGGCTTCCATTGCCGCCCGATCGGCCTTGAACTTGGCTTTAATTTGGGCGTCCAGGGCCATATCATCAGCGGCACCATTGTACTGATAAAACACAAACACAAAGGCACACAGCGCTGCCGAGCCAAGCAACAGCGCTAAGCGGCCGCCCTGCTGGGGTTTGGCAGCGGTATCGTTATCGCCGTCGGTTTCGGCCAACAGCTCCAGATCCAGCTCGCGCAACAGAGCCTGCTGCTGGGCTTTATCTATCTCGCCACGCTGTAACTGGCTGTCAATTTCCTGTTTGCGCTGTTGGTACAGATCCACATTCAGTGCCTGTTGGCGGGCTTGATCGGCAGCCACCGCAGCGGCGTTATCACCGTCCTGGCGGCGCAGGGGCCAAAGCACAAAGATTAAGGCTAACACTAAAAGGCACAAGGCCCCGAGCCAGAGTTGCAACATGGAGAGGGAATCCTTTTATTGGGGGTCTTGGGGGCTATTGTTGGGGCCCTGCTCAAGTAACTGTTTAAGCCTGGCCTCATCGACCTCCGCCACCGGACGGGTCTGGCGGCGCACAATCAACAAGGCAATCAACGCCCCCAGCAGCAACAGGGCCAACGGCCCCAGCCACAGCACCAAGGTCTGCTTATTAAATTTGGGGCGGTAAAGCACATAGTCGCCATAACGGGCCACCATATAGTCTTTAATCTCGCTATCGCTCTGCCCCTCTTGCAACAAGCGGTGCACCTCTCGGCGCAAATCCTGGGAAATAGGCGAATCGGACCCGGCCAGGTTCTGGTTTTGACACTTGGGGCAGCGCAGCTCCTCCACCAGCAGCAAATAGCGCTCGCGCAGGGCCTCGTTTTCAAATTCATAAATATCCACCACCGCCTCAGCGGTACCCGTATGCAACAGCGGCAGGCACAGAGCGAACAGTAAAAACCAAGCGCGAGTTAGACGATTCATAGCGGATCCTCATTGGGGGCGCCAGTATAACAAGCCCCGCAGCCAAGGCCTAACCAGCATCGGGTTAAAGAATGCTAAGAGTTTGGTTTTGTTGAGTTTTTATCCAATTTTTACCCAACTTTCACCCAACTCTCATCCAACTTTCAGGCTTGTACACAAGGCTTAATAAATTTATCAAAAAACGGTTGACCTGCCCCGATTAATCATTAATATACGCGGCTCCTGACAGCGGGTGGTTAGCTCAGCTGGGAGAGCATCGCCCTTACAAGGCGAGGGTCACAGGTTCGATCCCTGTACC
>JAOXRV010000557.1 GCA_025800435.1 Cellvibrionaceae bacterium
AGCAACAGCGGTACCCTGTTGGCCACGGGCGGTCTGGATATTGATACCCGGGCCTTTAACAACAGTGGCTTTTTTAGCGCCGATGATTTGCAGCTTAAAACCGATGAGTATGCCAATAGCGGCCAGTTTCTGATTAAAAACCTGGGCCTAGAGCTGGCCACGGTACTGAATAACCAGGGCGGTACCTTAGAAGTATCGGGCCTGTTTACCCTAAAAAGCCCGGGTGTTGATAATACCGACGGTTTGATTCTAGCCGGTGTCTTCAGCGGTGATATTGTCGGCGATATTCTCAACAAAGAGGGCAAGATTCAAAGCAATAGCAGCCTTGACCTTAGCCTCAGTGGCGATCTTCATAACGAGTCGGGCTTTATTTATGGCAAAGACAGCCTAGCTCTGGCGGTGGCTGGCCATATCTTTAATAACGGTGGTGATATCCACTCAGAGGGTGCGGCGAGCATTAGTGCGGTTAACTTTATTAACCAGGCCGGTTCATTGAAGTTTGCCGGCAGTGCGGAGGCTGGCAGCAGTGTGAGCTTCAGTGGCCAATTGGATAACCGCAGTGGCCAAATCCGCGGCAGCTACTACCAGTTAAGCGCGCAAGATTACCTCAGTGATGAGGACAGCCTGGTTTATGC
>JAOXRV010000568.1 GCA_025800435.1 Cellvibrionaceae bacterium
CTGCGATCGGGCACCGTGCGGCCCAAACTGGGCACAGGCCCTTGCTGATGCTGGGCGTACAGGGGCGTACAAAAGCCTAAGTTGAGTCGATATTGAGCAAGCACATAAGCAAGATTTGAGCAGGATATGAGGAGGATATGAGGAGGCTTACCTGCCAGGAGGCGCTGACTGACCATGCACAGGATGATGCCCAGGCTGCGGAACACCATTGTCGGCCTTGATCTCCGCGTGTAGGATGGCTGAAATTAAAAAAAAATGCGGCTCGCATCGCGCGTTCGCCGTATTTAAGCGTCGAAAAGCCGCCCTCGCCACGCCACAGCGTGCAACGACTGTACAGCTCCCCCCGCGTTATCCGCTCCAGAACACCGACCAAAACCACGCGAATTGCAACATACGCGGCTACATTAATCTCAAAAGGCTAAGTGCAAGCAAAGAATGTTTTTTCAAGCACCGTGCGCGAAAGGATCTCCAGCCATCCCCCAGGATTCTGGCAGCATGCGCTGGGAATCGCTTTTCTTGGCCTTTTAAGGCACCGCGGCCCGTGGTTCCTCACACTTTTACACCCTCCTTTTGCAGCATACCGCCAGCATGGGCAAACGCTGTCACGTGTGCAACACCAAGGGCAAGAAAGCCGATGGTGCAG
>JAOXRV010000571.1 GCA_025800435.1 Cellvibrionaceae bacterium
CGACGCTCTTCCGATCTAGCGCCGAACACATCGGCACACAGCTCAACCGCAGCCTCACTAGCAGCTTGTGCCTAGCCCAGGCAGCACTGAGTATTTTTAGCGCCAATGGCTATGGGCGCATCGTTAATATCGTCGCTTCGGCAGCGGTCTTCGGCGCCCGTCACAGCGCCATTGCCGCTGCAGCCGGTGCCGGGCTACTGGGCTTTAGCCGCGCCGCCGCGCTCGACTATGCCGAGGGCGACATCTGCATCAACGGGGTTTCAGCCCTATTAGCTGGCCCCAATTGGCGCGAGCCCGGGCTACAGGCCCTAACGCAAAAGCCAGAGCTGTTTACACCCGAGCGCTTTGCCGCCAGCATCGGCTTTTTGGCCGACCCGCGCTGTACACTCAGTGGCCGTTTGTGGTCGGCCACCGGCGCTCGTGTCGCCCAGTGTTTTACCAGCACCGTGCCCGGGCACTATCTGCAAACTACTGAGCCGACCGAAGTCATGCAACAGCTTGCGGCCATCACCGACAACAACTACGCCATGACACCCGAAGACCACAGCGATGAATTATTGTTGATCGACATCTAATGAATTCACAGTTACTGCACATTACTAAAACCATGCTCGATGCAGCCATGGGCGATTATATCAAGCGCGATATAATTCCCTGCTGTAGCTATAGCCTGCAAAGAGGCGATACCATATTGCTACAAAGCTCACTGGGCTGGCAGGATCGGCAGGCTCAGCAAGCGCTGCGCGACGATGGCATTTTTAGAATCTACTCCAGCACCAAACTCATGAGTTCGGTGGTAGCCATGCAATTAATTGAGCGCGGCAAGCTAGCCTTGGAGCAGCCGGTAGCGGAGTTTATTCCAAGTTATGCCGAGCTATCGGTGCTGCGCCCCGAGGCCCAGGATATAAACGACTGTGAGCCACTGCAACAGGCCATGACTGTTCGCCACCTATTGAGCCATAGCGCTGGCTTTAGCTATGGCTTTGTCGACCCGGCCGGGCTGGTAGATCAAGCCTACCTGGGCGGTGGCTTAAATTTGCTAAAGCCCTACCCCGGCAATCTGGATGATTTTGTTCGGCAGCTGGGCCAGTTCCCCTTAGTGTTTCAACCGGGTAGCGACTGGCGCTACAGCCTAGCAACCGATGTACTTGGCTATATTCTTGAAGCGGTAAGCG